>CAYLSF010000035.1:0-17272 GCA_964385675.1 uncultured Saprospiraceae bacterium | reverse complement strand
GAAAAGGAAGAATCATTATGATTAAAGGAGTGACGAGAGACTAAAATTAATGTCTTATAGGAAAGTAGGAGGGTTAAGTATAAAAGAATACAAATCAATAGAATTTCTAAAAATATAAGCTGATTCGTAAATAGCGGTTTTTGAATAAATCACTAGTCACCATCCCGATAATGCTATCGGGAACAAATCACCATTAAAATGGACAAAATTACAAACTGGACAGAATTATTATTTAGCTCTCTAAAGACTTTTGGAGATTCAATCATGAGTGTATTGCCAAGTATTATTGGTGGTATTTTTATACTCCTTTTTGGATGGATGATGGCTAGATTATTATCCAAAGGGATAAGAAAGCTACTAACTACTGTCAAGTTTGATGACTTAGCCAATAAGGTAAACACAGGAGAAATATTAGAACAAGCTGGACTTGAGATGACAGCGAGTGAATTAATCGCAAAGTTTGTTTATTGGATGATTATGCTGCTTGTTTTCATTACGGCTTCTGAGACATTGGGCTGGACAGCCGTTTCGGATCAAATTTCTAAATTGATCGGCTATCTACCAACATTATTCTCTGCCATTATCATTTTTATTTTAGGAACATTTATGGCTTCTTTTGTCCGAGATGTCATAAAAGGAGCAACGGCTTCTATTGGTATTAGTGCGGGTTCTATTTTGAGTAGTGTGGTTTTTTATATGCTATTGATAGTAGTAGCAATTACTTCATTGGAACAAGCAGGAGTAGATACCACGATGTTAAGTTCAAATGTATTAGTAATCGTAACTTCTGTCATGTTAGCCGCTGCTATTTCTTATGGTTTTGCTTCAAGAGAATTATTATCAAATATACTAGCTAGTTTTTTTACTAGAAGTACATTTACAAAAGGACAGATTATACAAATAGATGATGTAAAAGGAGAAATAATTGACGCTAATAATATTTCTGTACGTATTAAAACAGAGAATGAAGAAGTCATTATTCCAACGCATCAGTTAATTACAAATAGAGTAAAAATTTTTAAGAAGTAGTTTACTGTCATATTGCTTTACTATCAAAAGTCGAATAACACGTCATAGTTCAATGTGGAATTTATTTTATAACACCTATCTGTCCGACAAGGCAGGTTTAAAATTAAAGGTTATGTTATTATTACAAATCACTATTGGCGCTTTTATATTAGGTTTTATCATTACTGTATTTACAAAAAATAGTAGGAACTATGGGTAATTAGAAGACATCATCATTCTTATTTTTTCAACTTAAACACAGTCAATCAATTACTTTCATATTGTTTAATTTTAAATATTTATTCGCATAAGCCTCATTTTTGTTACAAAATTACTATATTGTGACATAGAATAAATTGCAAACAATCATTTTTATTTCATATAGTAAGTTGGGTCACTTTTATACATAAAGTGGAATGGATAAACTCTATACCTCTTTTTTATAAATCTATATCATTTTAGTAATTGGCTAAATGAAACAACTTGCTATTACCTCAATTTTAAATTTCAAACTAAACAGCATCATGAGAAGTATAATTAAATTTGGTTTTATGCTAGGTTGCTTAATCCTGACATTATCAGCAACAGCACAGTACAAAACATTGGTTTTAAATTATGAAAAATCAAGCTTTGGGGAAAATGAGCCTTTACCTGCTCGTTCCTATTTTATCATCACAGGTGTAGCAGGTTCAAATGTACCTTATGTGGATTTAACGATTTATCCTGCAAAAGGAGACGAAGACAAAGCACCTGTCTATGAGACATTTTGGAAAAAGGAAATGAATAGTGAAAGCTTAAAATTTACGATTCCTGTTAATCATAAATTGAGAGAGGGAAAAGAATATGATTTATTAATTCGTTACTATCGGGCTACAAATCAAGCCGAAAAAGACTCTTTACAGCGTACACTTTATCAAACGTTAGCTGCCTATATTGCTCAATCTTATAGTATTACAAAAGATAAGATTTCATTTAGAAAAAGCCCTAAAAAGGTAGTTAATGATTTAAATGCTATTGTAGAATCGGGTTTTTCAAAGTATCGTAGTCGTATGGATTTTGATTTTGATGGATTTTCAGATGTGGTAAAATTCAAAATGGAGCAAATTCATAATAAAACAATCAGTAATGCATTAGAACGTAAGAATCATTTTGAGCAATTGACAAAGATGCTGCATACAGAAGTCGATCAATATCTAAGTAGAGAGTTATACATTATGATCGATGACAAAAGAATAAGTGACTATCCAACAGAGAAGATTCAAAATTTTCTACCTGTAAATATCGGCTATGGTGGGGGGATAGTTGATTCTGATCCCGATAATTTCAATTATGTAGATGGTATGTACGTGGGGTTATCTTTTCCATTTGGAAAAGAAGGCGGAAAATCTAAATTCTTGAGTCGTACATCATTTTCTTTGGGGGTAATGACGAGTAGCGAGATAGAAGACGAACAAGGAAATATGTACACAGGCCCTATTTTTAAAGTACCTGTTTATGCAGCATTAGGCTATCGTGCATTTCAATTTATGCGTATCAATGTAGGAGCAACAGTTTTAGAGGATGTGAGTCAGTCTAGTGTGAAAGTCTATCCTTTTGTGGGAATCAGTGCAGAGTTGAATCTTTCCTTACGCTTAGCTAAAGATTAAAATTTACTGTTTTACTGTCGTATTGTTTTATCGATCTATTCAACAGAAGTCAGCTACTGTAAATCAATAAAACAGTATGACAATAAGACTATAAATTATTTAAAATCATGAAAAAAATAATATTTATAATAGGTTGCCTTTGCATAATGTCTATTGCATCGGCACAACAAGATTTATATCGATGGCGAGTTGGGGTGCATGGTGGGTATTTCTTTTATTTGGGAGATTTGAATAGTGGAGTGAATAACTTTTATGAAATCTCTCAGCCGATTAATGATCCAGATGGTTTTCAGAATACTAGAGATTTGGTGAGTTATGGGTTAAGTGTAGAGCATCGGATGAGCGCAGGCTGGTCTTTAAAGTTATTGGGAACACAAGGTGTTTTTCAAGCCAATGATAGAACGATTAATTATTGGAATGGTAATATTTTAAGTAATACGAATTATAACCGTTCCTTAAATGTGGAAACGTCAATTTGGGATGCTTCTTTGATGGCGACATATCATTTTGATGATGATCGTTTTTTGAAAGCCAATTCTTGGATTGCTCCTTATGTTTCTTTGGGTCTGGGCTTTACGCATTTTGAAACAGCAGGTGACCTATATGGTGCGAGTGGGGAGCAGTATTATTATTGGTCGGATAACACCATCAGAAATCAACCTGTAGGAAGTGCGGTTTCTAGCATTATCTCGCAAGATGGAGCATTTGAAACGGATTTGGATGAATTGCAAACAGAAGGCGTTAATTATAGTCAAGACGTATGGAATATTCCTGTAGCTTTTGGTTTAAAATTTAGGTTATCAGATAGGTTAAATTTAAATGTAGAAGCTTTACTGCGTTATGTGAATTCAGATTATTTGGATGATGTAAGTGGAAATTTTCCTGCTAATTTTGATAATGGTGTACAAGCCTATGCGAGTAATCCAAATAATTTAGTTCAAACTCAAAGAGGGGATGATTCTGATAATGATTATTATGGTTTTGCGTCGTTATCGTTACATTACAATTTTGGAAACGCAACGGAGCGATTTATCCCACCTGTGTTTTATACTAGAGATGTAACGGCACCAACGATTGAAGGGAATCAAATAGAAGCAGAATCAAACACGAATGAACAAGAAATAATCGTAGAAAAGACGGTTACGGTTAATGACAATGCAACTGAAATTATCATTGAAGAAAAAATTGAATCTTTAGCGGAGGATGATAAAAAAGAGGTACAAGTCATTAAAAAGGTCATTCAAATTGACTCTACGGATAATATTGAAGAGGTTTTAAAAGAATTGGAAAAAACGGATCAAGTTCACGTGCTTATTGACTCAGGTGATGTGGAAATTGAGAAAGTGATTGAAAAGAATGTAGAAGTCACTATGGATGAGAAATTAGTTGAACGGGTAGAAATCATAAAAGAGGTTGAAACGATTGATAAAGAAGTAACCATTGAAGTAGATACTACGCTGAATTTAGAGGAAAATGTAATTATTGAAAAGAAAGTAGTAGAGATTCCTAATAGTGAAGGAAAGGATTCTCTAGTTACAATAGTCGAAAAGATAGAAAAGCCAACTACTGATATTATTATTGATGATAATGAAATGGAACTGAATCCAGACATGGTAATTTCCGACGCTCCTGTGATAGAAGAAAAAGTAGTGGTAGAGGAAGTAATAGAAGCACCTACTTCATTGGAAGGTTTACCCTCCAAAATAGAATATACACCAGAAGAGTTACAATTGATTGAAATTCAGCAAACTCGTTTGGAAGTAGCAGAATTGACTGAAACAGCTTATGATGTTACCATCTCCGACAAACCTACAGCAGAAAAGAATCAAGAACTCGAAGCGATTAAGGCGAGAATGGATACTTTGGAGTTAAAGTTAAAAGATTTCGAGCAGTATAATAATAATGTAGCGATTCGGGCGAATGAAGATTATGCTAAACCTGAAAATGTACAAATTCGCCAGTCTTCTGCGGTACTTGATGCAGAAGTTGATGAATTGAAACGCAAATTAGAAATTGCTAATTCTAATACCGTTGATTCTGAGGCTTTACTTGAAAAGGAATTAGAACGCACTAAATCAGCTAAAGAGGAACAAGCTAAAAAGATAGCAGATTTACAAAAAGAATTGTCTAAAATGAGGAGTAAGAATACCAAACTTAAACTCAAAAATAAGACACTCAAGAATGATAATAAAAATGAAAAATATGTAAATAAAGAACCTCGTATTTGGAATCCTTCTCGAAGTAAAAATGATGAAGAGAAGGGCGAAACAATTATCATTACGAAACCAGCAGAAGTAGAAAAAGCAGCAAATGAGGTGATTGCTAAACCTGTTCCTGCGGAAGCACCTGTTGAGGTAAAGAATTATGATCAGGATATTCAACGTTTAAATAATGCGGTAGAAGCGTTAAAAACACAACAGCAAGATAAAGCCACGATTACGGCTTTACGAAGTAAGGTTTCTATCTTAGAAGCTAAACTTAAAAGTATTGAATCTTCTAATAGTCAATATGTTATCGTGCTTCAAAATAAGATTAAAGCGTTAAATAATAAAGTGAATCTACTAGAACAACAGAAAACGGTAGTGAAAGAACGTGTAGTAGAAGTACCCGTTGAAAAAGTAGTGACGACAACACCACAAATCACTAAAGTGCTTGGTGAAAATTATAGAACAGCGAATATCTTTTTTGACAAAGGCAGTTCTGTTATTAAAAGTGAATTTCATTTGACGCTAGATAGACTAGGACGCCTAATGGTTGAAAATCCAAATATTGTAGCCATTCTAAAAGGTTTTGCAGATAAGTCGGGGAATGCAGAAGTTAATTTTCAATTGTCAAAAAGACGAGCCAATGCCGTTAAAAATTATCTAGTTCGTCAAGCCATTAGTCCGGGTCGAATTGATATCACCTATTTTGGTTCCGAGAAAGCGACAAATTCGAATGATCCTTACTCTAGAAGAGTAGAGATAGAGTTAATTTTACAGTAGCAGTCGTTCTATTTATTATGCAACTATTGGTTTAATCGTTCATATCAAACCTAAGGAAAGCCCGTCAAGAGATGGGCTTTCTGTATTGTTGAGACGTTCAACGCTTCCAGCGTTGGATTTTTGTATTTTAGTTCCACAGGTTAAAACCTGTGGTTATTCAAATTGGACTACTCCGTAGTCAAAAGAATTGTTAGCAAAAATGACTACAGAGTAGTCAAACATGAGTGTCAACCTATGGTTACGAATCACGTTATCATTGAACCCTTTTAGGGTTCAATAATCCATCCCTCAACCATCAAAACAAGTATTCCTCTCTAAACTCAATATCGTGTTGTTTCAATAATTGCCGATATTCGTATTCGAAGGTTTGTTTCTGATGATGAATTTCTTGATTTTTGATATACTCAATCAAACCATTCTTCTCATAAGCCGATACTGTAAATGCTCCATATCCATTTTGCCAATTTTTGAACTGTGGAAAAATTTCATTGTCTTTTATCCAAATATTTGAACTAGTCTTTATTGTCTTAACAAAATCAGCAATATTCTCCGTTGTAGGTAAACTTGTTAAAATATGAATATGATCCTCTACACCATTAATTCGATATAGATGACCTTTTCGGTTTTTAATAATTCCCCAGATGTATCGGAATAATTCAGGTCGTTGTGCTTTGACTAAAACCTTCTCTCTATATTTGGTAGAGAATACGATGTGATAGATAAGTTGTGTATAGGTTGCCATTTTAAGGTTGTTATATAAAATGATGGATAATGATTTATATTCAACTACCGATTCCTATCGTGTATCAGCGTTGGATTTTTATATTTTTTTGATTCCACAGGTTAAAACCTGCGGCTAATTAAATTGGACTACTCTGTAGTCTAAAGAATTGTCATCAGAAATGACTACGAAGTAGTCAAATATGAATAGCCATAGGTGTCAACCTATGGTTACGAATCACGTTATCATTGAACCCTTTTAGGGTTCAACAATATTAACCCATCTAATAATCTACTGCGGCACCATAAAAGACAATGCCGCTTCACCGCCAAATAGTTGAGCTATAATAAAAACTATCGCAATAAAGCCAATTACCGCAAAAGCAATCTTATAATAAGACAGCGGCTTTTCACCACCGATACGACCACTTTGACCATTGATGACGAATTGATAGATTTTGTTATTATACATATAGGAACAAATCCAAACAGGAAGGATAATCAATTTAAAAGTTTGCCCTGATTTATCCGTATTAATCTTTAAGTTGCGATAAGTATCTCCTCCCATTCTAGAAATACACATCCCTCGAATGCGGTCATCCATGATCTTGTCTGCTATCTCATATCCACCATCCACTTCAATGCTATAAACTTCTGCTTCCCAACCTAGTATTAAGCGAGGGTCAAAATTGATAACTTCGTCTAACCGATACGTTAAAATCCGTATAAACTTAGGATTTGTTAATCCTTTAGAAGCGACTACTAATACATCATCAAAAAAATGCGACAAATGCCCACTTCGATGCGTCCATCGTACTTTTTGAACTTGTTTGGATTGCCATTTGCCATCTACATAAACTCGTTCTGTCTCATAATAATAATGACCCGCTTCACCTTTCCAATCTGATTCCGTTTGAGCATCATACGTCCAAAAGGGAATATAAACGCCATGAATTTTTTCGAGGTCAGATAATTGTTTCAATTTATTGGGATGAAACCAACCTTTTTTTATCCAATTATTAAATTTATTTAAGGCTTCTTTCCTAGGAATTTGAAAGGGTAAAATTCCTAACGGTTGAATTAAATTATGGTCATACGCTTCTAGGTTGACTTTATGCGATCCACAAAACGGACACTCCAATTGAACATCTGAAACTTGCAGCATATATTTCGCCCCACAATTCGTACAGTCCACGACCTTTTCCCCTACATCTTCGGGCGTAAACATAGAAGCATTCAACACCGCATCATGCAATGCCTGTTCTTCCACCTCATCATTTTCTCGATTAATATCTTCTTTATACCCACAATAATCACAAGATAACTGCTGATATTCTGCGGAATACAATAGTTTTCCCCCACAACTCGGGCAGGGATTATGTAGTACATTTTCTATTTGTTGAAGGTTTTCCATTTTTGTTTATCGGTATTCAAACCTTATAGGTTTTGAAAACGTATAAGGTTTAGCGGTCTTTTTATTAAATTTCACCCAAAAGTAACTTATCCATTGTCTGCGTAGAAACCGAGTGATAATTCGGTTTTGCTTTTTTATAAATGGACTTTGCCGTTTCCAATTGATCACTTTCTTTAAAAGCCGTGTATAAAGGTGTCAAAAACTTTCGACGACCTACAGTAACTAGAAAATCCTCAATATTTGGTAAAATATTCGCTGAATAGCCATTATAAATAGACAATTCGTACCAAGCCGCTGCAATTTCAGAATTGCCCGACTTCGTAAAAATATAGGTGTCGTCTAGTTCCTTCATCGCTTTTTGGTCAAGGTCTTGTGGCAAATGACGGATAAAATGTAGCCATTCATGCGTTGTCCAATCTTTGGTTTTAATGGTGTTGGCAGCATTTCCTTCTTGAATGGATTTAACCGCAGCATCGACCAATTCAAAACGATTAGAATTGATGGTAGCAGCATAATTAGGTAAACCAGGCTTATCTGTCCAATCGGTAATGTCAATATCAATTTGATTTGGTTCAATTAAATTTTTAGAGACATAAGCGATAAACTCATCTGTAGTGATGGTTTTAAAAGCATTTTTTGCAAAATACGTTTTTAGGAAATTATCAAATTTTTCACGCCCTACTTTTTCTTCAAGTGTTCTTAATAAGAAATATCCTTTTTCATAAGCAATATCTGTCATACCATCATCGGGATCACGTCCTTTTAAATTTAAGCGTAAGTGCGTATCAGCTTTGCGTTTTTGCTGAATGGCATTAATCGCTTTTATCAAATCTTGACGCCCCAATAATGCCAACATATTAGAATACTCCTCGCCATATAAGGCTTCCATAATTCGACGCTCAAAATACACCGTAAATCCTTCATTGAGCCAGAAGTCATTCCAAGTTGCATTGGTCACTAAATTACCCGACCAAGAATGAGCCAATTCATGAGCAATCAAAGCCGTCAACGACCGATCCCCTGCAATAATGGTAGGCGTAGCAAAGGTCAAACGAGGATTTTCCATACCACCAAACGGGAAACTCGGTGGCAACACAATCACATCATATCTATCCCAACTATACGCCCCGTACAGTTCCTCTGCCGAAATCAACATCTTTTCCATATCCGCAAACTCATAGACCGACTTTTCAATCATAGAAGGCTCTGTATAAACGCCTGTCCGCTCACCAATTGCTGAAAACTCTAAATCTCCAACTGCCAATGCCATTAAATACGGTGGAATCGGTTGACGCATTTTAAAACTATAAATCCCCGTTTCATTTTTTTGCTGTGGGTTTTCGGCACTCATTACTGCCATAAGTTCTTTAGGCACTTCGACGGTCGCATTATACGTAAATCGAATCCCTGGGCTATCTTGGCAAGGCAACCAAGTTCGAGTCAAAATCGCTTGACCTTGTGTGAAAAGGTACGGGTGTTTTTTACCTGCCGTTTGTTGTGCTACCAGCCAGTCTAATGCCGCTGCATCAGGATTTGTAGAATAATGTACCGTTACCAATTTGGTCGTCGGTTCAATTTTTATCTTCAAAGCTTGTCCCAGATATTCTTCCGCTTTGCTCAATTCAAAAGTCGTTTCCGTCTCCGCTTCACCAATTGTTACTTTTTCAATATTTAGATTTCGAGTATCTAAAATGACTTGCTCCGCCTTGTTATTTTCAAGCGTATAAGTTGCCTTTCCAGCTAAGGTTTTGGTTTCAAAATCCACTTTTAACGCTAAGTCTAAATGTTTGGTTTTAGCTTTGTCTGGTTGTGCATAGCTATGATGATCGATTCTATCGTTTGGCTGAGCCATTTCAATTTTTGGTTCACCTTGTTGACATTGTGTAAATATGCTTAGGCAAATGGTGAGTAGGAAAAGGTATTTTAGATTCATATTTATTGTTAAATTAAAAATTTCTAAATGTTTAAGCTCAAGATATGGAATTTATTTGAAGTTGTAAATGCTGTAAGATTGAACAAAATTTAAAATCATTTTAAAGGGTAAAAAAAATATTCAATCAAATAAACCGTTACAAGGTTTTAACTCATAAAATATTAATAGAAAATGAAAGTCATCTGGTTGTTATCTATCTTGGGCTTTATTTCAATATCGGTGAATGGACAAACCAACCTAAAGAAAATCATTCTTAATAAAAAACAAAAATTAGATTCAAATTGGGTTACTCAAATTCAAGAAAAAGGTGAGTGGGAATTTGTAAAAACGGTTAGAATTAGAGGTAAAAAGGTAAAAGATGCTATTTCTCTAAAAGATGGTCAAAAATGGCGGTTTAAGAAAGATAGTTTAGAGATACTACCCTACTATTTTAAAACAGACTCTACTATCTTTTTAAATGTTTCAATACAATACTATGAATTAAATAAAACATTTGAAACCAATTTTAAAACGACATTCAGAGGACGCCCTTTGCGAGGTAGACATTACTATAAGGTGATAAGTTTAATGGATGATTATTTAGTTATAGAAAGAGTTGAAAATGATGATTGTTTTGATTATTCGGAAGTTAGAGTTCTAACTGATAAGGAATGTAAAGAAAAAGAAGAGGCTGCTAAAAAAGCTCCAAAAAGACTATTTAGGGGTAAAGAAATTCGACTTGGAAGAAAACCATCTAAGTATAGATTGGTATTTAGGGTGAAAAGATAATTCACCCCAAATAATCCCTACCTTCACTCCATGAAAATCAAAGAATTTAAACTAGAACGCTATTTTGCAAAGCATGAATTTACCGCTAAGTATTTGTTATCCAGTTCAGATTGTGATGGCTTTCCAATGCAGTATATATTGGATGTCGCTACAGAAAAAGAATTAGCCCTTTGGGAAAATCTAACATTAGGCTATACAGAAAGTGAAGGCGACCCAAAATTACGAGAAGCCATTTTACAATATTATCAACTCAATACGATTGAAAATGTGGTCGTTGCTTCACCAGGAGAGTTGAATTTTATTAGTATGAATGTCTTACTGAGCGAAGGCAATCATGTGATTTCTATTGCCCCTGCTTATCAGTCTTTATATGAAGTAGTACGGGCGATTGGTTGCGATTTATCTTTTTGGAAACCTCAAAATGATTCTTGGGAATATGAACCTTCGGATTTAGAAGCTTTGATTCAACCAAACACTAAATTATTGATTATCAATTTTCCACATAATCCGACAGGAGCGTATTTATCTTTGACTCAATTAGAAAGTATTATTGAAATAGCTAGAAAGCATAATTTGACGATTTTATCGGATGAAATGTATCACAAACTCATGGTAAGTGATATGCCCGAATTACCACCGATTTGCGATTTATATGAAAAAGGTATTAGCCTTTGGGGAACATCTAAAACCTTTGGTTTGGCAGGATTACGAACAGGTTGGCTGGTTTCACAAGATGCTTTATTTTTAAAGAAAGTCGTTGCTTTTAAAGATTATCTTAGTATTTGTAATAGTGCTACGAGTGAGATTTTATCGCTCATCGCCTTGAATCATATCCAAGATTTTGTGCAGCCGAATATTCAAAAAATCAAACAAAACATAGCACATTTTCAATCCTTTGTAGAGAGGTATAATATTTTTTCAAATTTCACACCTCCGAGGGCAGGTTCTGCTGCTTTTGTTAAATTGAATATTGAGGGTTCTGCTTTGGAATTTAGCGATAATCTAGTTCAAGAAACAGGCATTATGACGCTTCCTTCAGAAATGTTTGATTATGATGAACCATATATTAGAGTTGGCTTTGGTCGAAGCAACTTTAAGAAAGTGCTTGGTATTTTTGGGGCTTATTTGGCGGAACAGTAATCTTACAGTTTTATTGTTGTATAAAAAATATGTATCTTGTAAGAGCAATAAAAATACAACATGACGATTAATATCAATCATCAACTGATTACTCAAATATTGGATTTGCCAGAAGCCCCTATTTTGGTTAAACAACTGAATAAAGCATTGGAAGAAGAGCATAAAAAACGCTTAAATTTCTATGAGTTTATTTCAGAGCAACACAAGGCGGAATTTATCAATGGCGAGGTGATTATTCATTCACCTGTGATAAAGACACATAATGAGGTTAATGGAAATTTATATAAAATTATTGATACGTATGTCGTTGAACATGAGTTAGGGTTTGTCGGGATTGAAAAGATTTTAATCAGATTAACACGCAATGATTACGAGCCTGATTTATGTTTTTTTAAAAAGGAGAAGGCTTCTAAATTCAAAGCCGATCAGAAATTTTTTCCTGCCCCTGATTTAGTCGTTGAAGTATTATCAAAAGGAACGGCAAAAAGAGATAGAGGTATCAAATATGACGATTATCAAAAACATGGGGTGTCAGAGTATTGGATAATTGACGCCCAACAACAACAAATTGAACAGTATCAATTACAAAAAGGACAATATGAACTAATCGTAAAATCAAAAACGGGAGAAATTACAAGTACCTCAATTGAGGGATTAACGTTTACAATTCCTACGATTTTTAATAAAAAATTAACCAATAAATTTATCAAAAAAATTGGATAATCTATCCATTCAAGAATATATCACTATCGAAAAAAATGGTGATATAAAATATGAATACCATAATGGTACAATCACCGCTATGACAGGAGGTTCTTTAGCACATGGATTAATTAGAGGAAATATTTTCGGAGAAATTCGAGCTTTGTTAAAAGCGAAAAAAAGTAACTGCCAACCGTTAAATAATGATATAAAACTGCATATTTCAACACAGAATCAATTTCTCTATCCCGATACCATGGTTATCTGTGGTAAAATTGAACAATCTAATGATGAACCTGATGCAGTAACGAATCCAAAAGTAATCATTGAAGTTTTATCTAAGTCAACGGCAAATTATGATAGGGGAGATAAATTTTTCTTTTATAGACAAATAGAAAGTTTAGAGGAATATATTTTGATAGAACAAGAGAAACCCTAAATTGATATTTATAAAAAACATGAAACTTTATGGGGCATTTCTAGGGTTGAAGAAATGGATAGTAAGCTGGTAATTCCATCATTAGATATTAAAATTGAATTGAGAGAAATTTATGCTGGTGTATTTTAAACTTTATATCATCAAATCATGCAACCACATCAAAAATTTAACTTAATCCTAGTTGACCCAAAAATAAAATTATGTCAAACTTGGGAAAAAGCCTTTGAAAATCACCCTAGGGTTAGCATTGTTCACGGTTATTTTGAAAAAGTAGAAGAATATGACTGTTTAATCAGTCCTGCTAATTCCTTTGGAATCATGGATGGCGGAATAGATTTGGCGATTATTCGATATTTTGGACGGCAGTTACAAGACCATGTTCAAGCTGTCATAAAAGAAGATTATTATGGTGAGCAACCTGTGGGAACTTCGTTTATTGTAAAAACAAATCATCCAAAACATCCTTATCTAGCACATACGCCTACAATGCGTGTTCCAATGGATATAACAGGAACAGATCATGTTTACAAAGCGATGTTAGCTATGCTTCAAGCGGTATCAAATCATAATAAAAAGGCTGCTGCTACCGAACGGATTAAAACTGTTTTATGTCCTGGGTTAGGAACGGCTACGGGTAGAATCCTCCCAAAAGAAGCGGCTCGTCAAATGGAATTGGCGTATAAATATTTTAAAATGCCCTCTTTCCCCGTTTGGCAATACCTATTTGAACGTCAGCGAATGATAGGATATGGAGGAAACTTGAAATTGCCTTAAAGACATTAAAAAAGGAACGGATTAAATTACGGCAATGTTATGGTCGAATTATTCGTCATTTAACCGAGCTTTTTATGATAAAAGATACTATAACTTTTGTAACCAATCATTTACAAAAAACGCAAAATGACATTGATACTTGGTTTGATAAACCAATATCCTTAAGAACCTATCGACCTCAAAATGATGGATGGACAATTAATGAAATTTTGGAGCATATTTCATTAACCAATCACTTTTTATTGATTTTGATTGAAAAAGGAACTCGCAAAGCATTGAATAAAAATACTCCAACTGCACTTGCAACTATCCAAAAAAACTATGATTTTAATCAAGCCGCTTTAGATAAAATTGGGCAGCCAACAACTTTTCAATGGATGCGACCAGAACATCATCAGCCTTCAGGTAATGTAGATATGTCAGTAATTCAAGAGAAACTAACGGCTCAATTTAATCAGTGTCTTGAGGTCTTAAAAAAATTGCCCAATGGAGAAGGGGCATTACATAAAACAACAATGTCCGTCAATGATTTAGGAAAAATTGATGTTTATCAGTATATCTATTTTTTGAGTAAACATGCAGAACGGCATATTAGACAAATGGAAAAGAACTTAATTGAAAATGGAGAATTGGGATAATGCTCAATGCTCCATTTTCAGTTCATAATTCTCCATTATTCAATCGGAACATTAAATAATTCAAATTGTTCCTTACGGCCTGCATAATAAGGAACTTCTAATTTTGTAATTTTAGTCAACGTAGGTGGCACATCTTTGAAAATAAACTGAGCCTTTACAGGAACACCTGTTGTTAAAATCTTAGTCAAATATCCTCCTTGTTGATCATTATTAAACTGATAAGCTCCTGCGGCATAAAATCGACCACTAGCATTGTAAATTCTAGTATATTTATCTACTTTGATTTTAACGTCACCAGATTTATTGGTAATTGTAAAAAAGCAAATAATATTATGCCCTGCACGTTTTACTTTCTCTAATTTAAATTCCAGATTATTGATTTCCTTAACCATTGGTAAGGCTAAGTATTCATCGAAGTAAATAATTTCTTCAGAAGTTTTTTCATCTGTACTTGCCAACGCAACACCTTTCATTGTTAATACTTCTTTTGGCTTTGACGGTATTGGTTTACTAGGCGTAGTTGTTGGTTCTGCTAAAGGTTTGGATTCATTGAGTAATTCATTAATAATCGGACTACTTAGAATAGTACCTTTTGAAGTAGCTACTATTTGTCCACTTTTCAAATTCATTACCTTTACCGTTAATCGAATTAGGTTTCCAACTTGAAGCATCTTACCCGTTATCAAATGAGAAATGCCAGTCTTTTTAGCTAATCGATTTGCAGTAGTAGGATTTGCTAAGTCTTTTAAACTTAATTTTTCTTTAGATAAGAAAAAGTGTACCCGCTCTTTATCAATAAATCTTAGTGATGATGGTTGATCCGCTAATGAACTTGTGAATTCTTCTGCTAAAAATTCTCCTAGTGCATTGGTTTGTTGTTTTTTGTCCGCAAAGTTGACAATACCGATTTGAGCATTTTGAAGTGTAGAAATTTTATTCAATAAATCTGTCGCTATTTTAGGCAATTGCTCCTCATACGTAGAGGCTTGTGCAAAAACTGTATTGACAGATAAAGAAAAATTGCATAATACTATGCAAAGAAGTCCCTTTAGGGAAGTAAAGTACCAATTATTCATAGTCTCATCGTTTTGTGAGTGAAAAGAAATGTTTTAGTACAAAAGACATCAAAAAAACCATCTTTAAATAGTAGGTTAATTCAATCTAGTTGCACTAGTTTGTTTTTGTTTCAGTAGTGTATTACGGGAGAGCAATCTAATTTGTTGGATTATATGACGACTAATTGACAAAATTTAACATAAAAAAGCCCCGTAGCCCTAAGCTACGAGACCATTTCATAAACATATTACTATTGACAATTCTATTTCCTGACAATAAGCACACTTTCCTCATATTCATGTATTTGGATTTGGTGCTTGAAATTTGGAATTTTCCTAAAAATGCGACAAATCGCATTTTTAGGTTACTTGTTATCTTGCTTCGCAAAAACCTTTTTTAATAAATCTGTTGTACGAGCAATCGGATCTTTACGAATTAACTGTTCTTCTTTCTCAATCATTAAGAATAAGCCATCCATTGCTTTATTCGTTACGTGATCGGCCAAGTCAGGATTCATTTTTTGTACAAAAGGGATGGTATTGTACTTATTTACGACTTTTGTCCAAGAATCCAAAGCTTTTCTTTTATTTAAAGCATTGGTAATTACAGGTTTAAACTTGCCATATAAAGCATTAGAGGTGTTTGTTTTTAAATAAGTCGTTGCAGCATTACTTTCCCCCATTAAGATATTCATAGCATCATTAAAAGTCATATTCTGAACTGCACTTTTAAAAATTGGTTTAGCTTCTTTAGCAGCATCTTCGGCAGCATGATTGACTTTTTCTATCATATCATCTACTAAACTTCCTGCACCAAACTTTCTTAATTCTTGCTCAATCTTCTGAGCCTCAGGAGGAAATAGAATTTTAATCGCTTCATTTTTATAATAACCATTAAAGGCTGAAACCAAATCCGAGCCTTTTACAACACCTTGCGTTAAAGCTTCTTTAAGTCCTAAGCCTGCTTCTTGAGGCGTTAATTCATCTGACGTTAATACATTCGTCAATACGCTTTCTAGTTCTTGTGGTGAGCATGCCATGAAAAAATTCATACTCACAAGCAACATTCCCAAAACAATTGTTCTCATAATTTTTACTTTTTGTAATGAATAAATTGATACCATCAAAATTAATGATTTTGATGTAGATGGTATGGTATTCATCTAAACAAACGCATAATTTGTTTAGATGTGTTGTTCTTTAAGACGACAAATCTAAAAGAACGACACATACAAAACGAATTATAATAAAATTATAAAGTGGAATTACTTGAAAAAATACTTAATAGTATATCAAAGGGGATAGGTGTTTATTGTTTTGGTTGAGTTAGCGTTATCCTATGCCATAGGATAATCGCCTCTATCACTTGCATGATTTGGTTGAGAAGAAAATTCTTCATATAAATCTTTGAATTGATTTAATGCTCCAAATTCATCTTGAGAGTAGAATAATATGGTTTTATGCCAAGGTGTATCCATCTCGTATTTATCTTGAACCCAAGTTTCAAAATTATCCATATCTATTGGCTCACAGTAGTTTTGACTAGCATGATCCTTACCCCAAAAATAGGCGTATAAGCAATAGATAGAACGCTGCGGAAGATAATTAAGTGGATTTCTACGAATTGCTCTTAAAATAGGTAATTCGTATTCGCCTTGCTTAAATTCATCTACTAATTCAAAGAAGCGATCAAAGGCATCATAAGGATCATGGCTAATGTAGTGTAAGATTAGTTTCATCTCACAGTGCATACCCATATCAGAAGGATGGTTGAAGGTTTCTAGTAACCAATCATAAAATCCATCCATATAATCCCAAATATCGGATTGATCATCACTATTCAC
Organism: uncultured Saprospiraceae bacterium; assembly: GCA_964385675.1. Lineage (GTDB taxonomy): Bacteria > Bacteroidota > Bacteroidia > Chitinophagales > Saprospiraceae > CAYLSF01. Next base: position 207 of record CAYLSF010000035.1, on the reverse strand, counting down.
GCCATCTATGAAAGATTTTAAACAGTAGATGGTTCTCGCAGGTAAATACATACCTGGACGCAAAGTGATTTCATCTAAAGAAAGTAAAGGTTGAACATCCATATCACATAAAGTTTTCTGATTTTTAGAAAACTAGGTTTGTAGTTGAGTAAATGATGAAAAAGTCACTTTTTTCGCTTATGGTTACATGATATTGCATTTACCATG
>CAYLSF010000034.1:14838-17557 GCA_964385675.1 uncultured Saprospiraceae bacterium | reverse complement strand
GTCCATCCAATCTCTCTTCGGTATCCTTCTTGTTGTTATGCTGATGACTGTTATACATTTCTGTAGTGTGAGATTTTAACTTTATTTTACTCCAATTTTATTATACTGAACATGAAATTTAGGTGATATTTTTAGAATGGTAGATAGGTTTTTTTATAAAAGATTGAAGTTCATGAATCAACAGTTGTTCACTACTTTTCACTAACATTTTTATCCAAAAATCCCCAAATGTCAAATTCATCACAGTATGATGTCAAATTCATCACAGTATAAAGTCGAAAATGTCAAATCCATCATAGTATAAAGTCAAGTTTGTCATAGTGATATTGATGTATGTTTGTAGTATCAAAAAAACAAAATGATAGTTCTTTTAAGAAGATAGGGTTAGAGACAGCTTGTAGTTGCCTACTAAACTTCCTCCAATTTTACTATGAGCTGTCTTCCTATCTGCACACTATTAGATTATTTAATAACAGTAAAATAGAAAAATCATGCATCAATTTATTCCACAATCAGACCGGCTATGGTTAGCCAATTTTCATCAGTGCGTAGAAGAGCAACTACACCGGGCAGATTTAACCACAGATGACTTAGCTAAATCTATGTATTATAGTACCCGTCAATTGTGTCGAAGGGTCAAGCACTTTACAGGTCAAACTCCTAAAGCCATATTAAAAAAGGCACGATTAGAAAAAGGGTATTACTATTTAAAGAAAGGCAAATACGCTACAGTAGCAAGAGCAGCAAATGCGGTGGGCTTTAAAGATCCTGTTTATTTTGCGCGACAATTTCAAGCGGAATATGGAATACTACCTTCAAAAATCTAATGACTTAAAACTTAGCAAAAGTGAGTATTATGCATCAACCTCCATCACGCCATAGTAAAGAATGGCTATCAATTTTTCAAGCTTATGTAGAAGAACATCTACATCGCACAGATTTAACAACGGACGATATAGCTAAGTATATGAACTATAGCACAAGACAACTGTACAGGAGAGTAAAGGCAATGACTGGTAAGTCACCGAAGAATATATTACGAGAAGCTAGACTTGAACGAGCCTATCAATTTTTAAAAGAAGGCAAGTATCCAACAGTTGCATTGACCGCTAGTGCAGTTGGGTTCAAGGACACCGTTTATTTTGCCCAAGAGTTTCAAAAAAAGTATGGAGTTCGACCCTCTAAAATTTAAGAAAATAAGGTCAAAATTTTGGGTAAATAGAAGCGTCAAAATTTAAAAATGGAGATTAAATGATGAAAAACAAGCTACTGAGAAAAACAAGACATTTTCGGCTACTGAAAGCGGAAATGTCAAATCCGTCACGGTCTGATGTCAAATTCATCATAGTATTTGTCTCGTTTACCTAAGTAGATTGTCCAATTCTTCTCATATGACTTGTATTATCTTGCACCATGCAAAATGAGCAAAGTTGAAAATATATTTGGCATCACTATTTACTACTAGGAACAAAATGAAAAAGTGAACCAGCAATGACAGGTTGAAAAGACTACCACACTCTTATGAAGTTTTAGAAAATAGAGTACTCCTTTCAATCAATTATTGGTACTACGCTCAGCATTTATTTTTAATCAAAATCGTGTGCTTTAAAAAGCTCAGTAAACTTACTAGCCTTTAGTTTATAAAACCTTTTATCAGTACACCTAAAATTTGCTAGAATGAAAATTAGATCTACCAGTCGATCGATGGCTCTACCCTGGAGCACTATCTTGGTCTTAGGACTTCTATGCACGATGGTTTGGAATGATGCCGCCGCTCAGGTCGGTATTAATGCAAATGGAGATAATCCAGATGCCTCTGCCATATTAGATGTCAAGAGTACCGAGAAGGGACTCTTGATACCAAGAATGTCCACCACTCAACGAACTAGTATCAACAGTCCTGCAAATGGTCTGATGGTATTTGACTTGACCACAAAATCATTTTGGTTTTATGATCAAACCACTACAAGTTGGAAAGAAATTTCGATGCAAGGAGGTGGACAAGATTTATCTATAGCCAATGATGTACTATCTCTTTCGGGAAGTGCAGCTACGGTGGATTTATCCATTTATGATAATGATAAAACGACGATTGTACAGGATGCAGATAATGATACAAAAATACAAGTAGAGGAGACGGCAGATGATGATGTGATTCGTTTTGATATTAATGGAGTAGAACATCTTAAATTAAGGAGGGGGGCTAATGGTTCAGCAATACTAGATGTACTCAATAATGACAATAGTGTTTTTATTGGTCAAGATGCAGGTAAGTTAAATTCAAGTGGACAATGGAATACAGCCATTGGTGATTTTGCTGGGGATGCTAATACTTTGGGTAGTCGAAATGTATCTATTGGAGCTTATGCAGGGTCTAGTAATATTTCTGGTAATGACAATACCTTCATTGGAGCTGATGCGGGAAATAGAAATACAGCTAGTGAAAATACCTTTATAGGAAAATCAGCGGGATACAATACCACTTCTGGAACAGGTAACCTTTTTATGGGTTTTGAGGCGGGTTTAAGTAATTCAACAGGTGGATATAATAACTTTGTTGGGCGCTTTGCTGGTAAAGATAATACAACAGGACAATTCAATACTCAACTAGGTAATAGAGCAGGTGAAAATAATACTATAGGTTCTAATAACCTAATGCTTGGAGCAAGTGCAGGGCAAAATAATTTTAGCGGTAGTGGAAATGTCTTTTTAGGCTCTT
>CAYLSF010000034.1:0-14816 GCA_964385675.1 uncultured Saprospiraceae bacterium | reverse complement strand
GGACAAAATGAAACAGGAAGTAATAAATTATATATTGATAATTCAAACACTATTTCACCATTAATCTATGGTGATTTTTCTACTAATCTATTACGGGTCAATGGTACTTTAAATATTAATAGTGCTTTTTCTTTTCCAACCACAGATGGTGCAAGCGGACAAGTAATGGTCACAGACGGTTCTGGTGGATTGACTTGGACTACACTAAATACCGGAAGTTCTGTTTTGCTGCAAGATGCTGATAATGATACCAAGATTCAAGTAGAAAAGGCAACAGATGAGGATATAATTCGATTTGATTTAGCGGGTAATGAAGCGATGGTTTTGGGTAGGAATGTAGGAGGTGAAACTACGCTAGATATTAGAAATGCTTCAAATAATTTATTGATTGGTACCAATGCAGGTTTTTCTACAACTGTTACAGGAAATGGAGATGAGGGTAAAAATAACACTTTTTTGGGTTATGTTGCTGGATATAGCAATACAACAGGGGCATTCAATGTATTTGTAGGTAAAGATGCAGGGTTTAATAATACTATTGGCGATGCTAATGTATTTTTAGGAGCTGCTGCAGGTGTGAATAATACAGAGGGGGTAGCCAATGTGTTTGTAGGTCGTAATGCTGGTTTTTTAAATACTACTGGTAACGATAATGTGTTTTTGGGCAAAGACGCAGGATATAACACGACTACTGGATATTCAAATGTATTTACAGGAACCAATGCTGGATTAAATAATACAACAGGGCGAGATAACATATTTATTGGAGTCGGAACAGGATATGCAAATACGATAGGTATTAGTAATACTTATACTGGAGTAGCAGCAGGTAATAGTGGTACTACGGGAAGTGATAATACTTTTTATGGTACAGCAGCTGGTTTTGCAAACACTACTGGTGGAGGTAATGTATTTGTTGGTAGAAGTGCTGGTCTAAATAATGTTACGGGTAGTAACAATATATTTTTAGGAACGCAGGCTGGTGAGAATGAATTGGGTAGTGATAAATTATATATTGAAAACTCCAATAGTGCTACACCACTCATCTACGGGGAATTTAATAATGATTTATTACGGGTCAATGGTACATTGAATATTAATAGTGCTTTTTCTTTTCCAATCGTAGATGGTACAAGTGGGCAAGTAATGGTAACAGATGGTTCTGGTGGATTGACTTGGACTACGTTAAACACAGGAAGTTCTGTTGTGCTTCAAGATGCAGACAATGATACCAAGATTCAAGTAGAAGAAACAGCAGATGAAGATGCTATTCGATTTGATATAGAAGGTAGCGAAAGGGTAGTCATTGGTAAAAATACAAATGGAAGCACCTTAATTCAAATTCCGAATAATAGTTCTAATACATTTATTGGAACGCAAGCTGGTTTAGATAATGCTTCCAATGGAAGTAATCAAGGAATTGAAAATACCTTTATTGGTTCTTCGACTGGAGCAAACAATACAACAGCTTATAGAAATACCTTTATTGGTCAAGAAGCAGGATTTAATACGACTACTGGTGGATTTAATGTTTTTCTTGGAGTCGAGGCAGGTCTAGCGAATGTTTCGGGACAGGCAAATACTTATATTGGTAGAAATGCAGGTCGTGAAGGTCTTGGTAGTAATAATACTATTTTAGGTTATCAAGCGGGTTATTTAAGTACAGGAAGCGGAAATGTATTTTTAGGAAAAGATGCAGGATATAATGAGTCTGGAGATAACAAACTATACATAGATAATTCTACTACTACTTCACCATTAATCTACGGTGATTTTGCGACTAATTTCTTACGCATCAATGGTACCTTAAATATTAATAATGCTTATTCATTCCCTACTGTAAATGGTACTTCTGGGCAGGTTTTAGTTAATAATGGTTCTGGAGGCTTAGAATGGCAAACGGTAACAACGACCGATAATCAAGACTTGGATTTAAATGGAGATGTATTAAGTCTGACCAATGATGCTTCTACCGTTGATTTAAGTGCGTATAAGCAAGACTTATCTTTATTAAACAATATTCTTTCTTTAACGGATGATGCAACAACGGTGGATTTGAGTGGTTACTTAGATAATACAGATAACCAAGATTTATCTTTATCTAATCATAGTTTATCATTGACCAATGACGGAACCCCTGTTGATTTATCTATTTATGACAATAGTAAAACCACTATTATACAAGATGCAGATAATGATACGAAGATTCAAGTAGAAGAAACTGCGGATGAGGATAGAATTCGTTTTGATCTAGGGGGTACAGAAATGATGTTTTTAGCACGAACACCATCTGGAGATCCTCGAATTTTCTTAGGCGGAAGTAATAGTAATACCTTTATAGGTAGTAGTGCAGGGTTTGATAATAGTACAGGTGATGAAAATACTTTTTTGGGTTCTCAAGCGGGGGCAAACAATACGACTGCACAGAGAAATACATTTATTGGACAAGAAGCAGGAACTAACACTACCTCAGGAAGTTATAATGTCTTTTTAGGGACTGAAGCCGGTAAATTCAATACCACAGGTAGAGACAATACTTTTATTGGTAGAGGAGCAGGCTTGAACAACTCAACAGGAAGAAGTAATGTATTTTTAGGATATAATGCAGGGCTCAGTGAAACAGGAAGCTATAAATTATATATTGATGTCACAAATACTCCAACGCCATTAATCTATGGTGATTTTTCTTCTGATTTATTACAGGTAAATGGTACATTAAATATTAACAATGCCTTCTCATTCCCAACAGTAGATGGTACAAGTGGGCAAGTCCTAACAACAGATGGAGCGGGGACAGTAGGCTGGTCGAGTATGCCTGTTAATACCGATAATCAGACCTTGACATTAAGTGGTAACAACTTAATTATGTCAGGTTCTAATTCTATCGTGAATTTAGCCTCTTTTTTGGATGATACAGATGAGCAGACTCTTTCTTTAAATAATAATATTTTAACCATTTCAGGTTCTAACTCAACAGTTGATTTATCGGCGTATGAAAATCAAGTCGCTATTGAACTAAGTGATGCAGATGATGATACCAAAATTCAAGTAGAAAGAAGTGCGGATGATGATATTATTCGTTTTCAAGTAGGCGGTAAAAATGCCTTAGAAATTGAAAAAAATGGAAATGATATTTCAAGATTAGAATTCCCTGTTAATGGTAATAATGTTATTTTAGGTACAAATGCAGGGCTTGATGTTTCTACAGGACAGTGGAATGTCATGATAGGTCAAAATGCAGGTAAAGTAAACACAACAGGTACTGATAATATTTTCATCGGTGGACGTGCGGGTTTTGATAATACAAATGGTGCCTCTAATGTCTTTATCGGAAAAGATGCAGGAAAAAACTCGGTATCGGGTTCTGATAATGTCGCGTTAGGTTTAAACACTTTGTTTTTAAACTCAACAGGGGGACAAAACTTAATCTTAGGTAGCGGAGCAGGTTATAAAACAACAGGTTCTGGAAATGTTCTCTTAGGATATAATGCAGGATATAACGAAACAGGAAGTAATAAACTCTACATTGATAATTCAAATACAACCACACCATTAATCTATGGTGACTTTGCAACGAACTTGCTTCGTATCAATGGTTCTTTAAATATCAATAATGCCTTTACCTTACCCGCAGCGGATGGTACAAATGGACAAGTCTTAACGACAGATGGTTCGGGTGCAGTAACTTGGTCAACGATTAGTTTTACGGATAATGACGACCAACAGCTATCTTTTGGTAATAACTTATTATCCATCACAAACGGTTCAAGTCCTGTGGATTTATCGGGATATTTAGATAATACAGATGCCCAAACCTTGTCATTATCAAATGATGTGGTAACAATTTCAGGGTCAAACTCAACTATAAATTTATCTGCTTATGATAATGCGAACACAACCATCGTACAAGACGGTGATAATGATACTAAGATTCAGGTAGAAGAGAGTAACGACGAAGATGTTATCCGCTTTGATGTAGGTGGAACACAACGCTTGGTTGTTAAAGAAGGTGATAATGGTTCTACCATGTTGAATGTTACGAACAATGATAATAGTGTCTTTTTAGGTTTTAATGCGGGGAAAGCAAATAGTACAGGAGATAAAAACGTATTTATCGGTGAAGAAGCAGGAGAAGGCAATACTACTGGTAGCGGAAATGTATTTTTAGGAAGAAGAGCTGGTAGAAACAATACGACAGGAGTTGATAACGTATTTATTGGTAAAAATGCAGGCTTAAATGAAACAGGTAGCAATAAATTATATATTGATAATAGCAGTACAACTCAGCCATTGATTTTCGGTAATTTTAATCAAGACTTTGTTAGAATATACGGACGTTTGGATATTGGAGATGAATTTTCTTTTCCAACTACTGATGGTTCAAATGGTCAAGTATTAACCACGGATGGTGCTGGTAATGTAACATGGTCAACGACTACTGATAATGATAATCAAGAATTATCATTAAGTGGTAGCAATATATTATCTATTGCTGGTGGTGCGAATACCGTTGATTTATCGCACTTATTGGATAACGCGGACGAACAAGAACTTTCCTTAAGTAATAATGGAACATTAAGTATCTCAGGAGGTAATAATACCGTTGATTTATCAGCATATAAAAATACCAATGCAGCATTGATTCAAGATGCAGATAAGGATACTAAGATTGAAGTGGAGCAAACGGCAGATGAAGATAAGATTAAGTTCTCTATAGCTGGAACGACTCGTTTAACCATGGCAGAAGGAGCTAATGGTGCAACACTTTTAACACTAGGCAATAATGAGCATAATGTATTCTTGGGTACAAATGCCGGTAAAAATGCAGACATAGATGGTCAGACTGCTCAAAACAATACTTTTATTGGAGCTAATGCAGGACATAGTACAACTAGTGCTAAAAATAATGTATTTGTAGGAACTCAGTCTGGTTATAATAATATCACAGGGGTAAGAAACGTATTTATTGGACGGGATGCAGGGTATAATAATACCACCGCAGGCGGTAATATTTTGATGGGTTATCGTGCAGGTTACACCAATCAAACTGGTGCAGAAAATGTTTATATTGGAGAATCTGCAGGAGAGTCTGCAACAAATGGAGGCAATACATTAGTCGGTTACTATAGTGGTTATTCTATGGTTACAGGTTCGGCAAATGCTTTATTTGGAACACGTACAGGGGAAGATTTAACCACAGGTAGTTCAAATGCCTTCTTTGGGTATTATGCAGGAAATAGTACGACTTATGGTGGTGGTAATACCTTCTTAGGAGCGGGTGCTGGTGAAAGTAATAGAGGCGGTTCGAGTAATGTCTATATTGGTAAAGGGGCAGGATTTAGTAGTACGGGTGGAGGAAACGTTTTTATCGGTTTTGAAGCTGGACGTAATGAATTGGGGAGTAATTTATTATATATAGATAACTCTAATACATCTAGTCCATTAATTTATGGTGACTTTTTCAATAATGAAGTGAGAATTAATGGAAGCCTTGAAATAGGAACAGCTTACACCTTCCCTACGGTTGATGGTACAGCGAATCAAGTATTAGTAACAAATGGTAGTGGAAACACTTACTGGGCAGATATAAATAGTGTTAATCCAGGGTCGAATGCCCAAACACTATCATTTAATCCTTCTAATAGTAATGTGACCTTATCAGGCGGAGGCGGTGTAATCGACTTATCCACATTAACTAATACAGATAATCAAGGTTTAACCTTAAATGGTACTACGTTAGAAATTACCAATGGTCAATCAGCGGATTTATCAAGTTTTACGAATACGGATAATCAGCAGTTATCTATTACATCAGGATTATTACTACAATTAGATAATAGTGTAAGTATTGACTTAAATCCGTTTATGCAAGATTTAAATTTAATTGGTACAACACTTAATATCTCTAATGGAACAAGTGCAGACTTATCTCAATTTATGGATAATACAGATCAACAGGCTATTTCAAGAAATGGAAATACATTAGAAATCACAGGAAATGCCTCTACTGTTGACTTATCACCTTATTTAGATAATACAGATGCACAAACCGTAGATCACTTCCAACTAAATGGAAATACACTTGAGATTTCACTTTCAAATGATGCAATAGTGGAAACAGTAGATTTATCGTCTATTGCAGGAACAGGAAGTCAAGATTTAAATTTAAGCAATGATCTATTAAGCATCACAGGGGGAACAAACTCAGGAGTTGATTTATCGCCTTACAAGCAGGCCTTAACGTTTAGTAATCATCAAGTTGGAATAGTAGGAAATAATAGTACCACTATTGATTTATCTCCTTACTTAGATAATACAGACCAACAAGCTATTTCGAGAAGTGGAAATACATTATCTATTACAGGAAATGCATCTACTGTCGATTTAACGCCTTACATGGATAATACAGATCAACAATATATTGATCATTTTAAATTAAATTCAAATAATGAACTTGAATTATCCATTTCAAACGATGGTGTTACGACCTATTCTACAGTTGATTTATCAGGACTTGGCGGTGGTGGTAGTCAAAATTTAACCTTAAATGGTACTTTATTGAATATCACAGGCGGTACGAATCAGCCGATTGACTTATCAACGTTTGATAAAGATGAGCAAACATTTGATCAGGCTGTATTCGATCCAGCTACGGATAAGATTACCTTATCTTTAACGAATGATAATACTGATTTTGAAATAGACATTTCTGGAGTTAATACAGACGATCAAGCCTTAACGTTTAGCAATCAAGTAATAGGAATAGAAGGGAATAATAGCACGACTATCAATTTAGCCCCTTATATGGATAATACGGATGCGCAAGCCCTTATTTATGATCCTACAGCACATGAGTTAAGTATTGTCGGTAATACGAGTACAATTGTACCGCTTTCAACCTACTTAGATAATACAGACAATCAAAATATTGAAAAATTCAGTTTTGATCAAAATACTAATATACTATCATTAGCGATTCAAAATGATGGTCAACCGGATGAAACGGTAGATTTATCGGGTATCAATACAGATAATCAATTTTTTGATGAAGCAACGTATAGTCCTGGTACTAAAACATTAAAATTATCTATTTCTAATGATAATCAACCGACACAAGAATTTGATTTATCGGGTATCAATACAGATGCTCAAACCATTGATAAATTTGAGTTGAATAACAATAATGAATTAGAACTTGAAATATCAGGATCTAATCAAGGTGTTCAAACCGTAGATTTATCAAGTTTAATATCTGCGGGTATTACGCTGGTACAAGATGCAGATAGCGATACTAAAATACAAGTAGAAGAAACGGCAGATGAGGATGTTATTCGATTTGATGTAGGTGGTACTGAGCTTATGACCTTAGAAAAAGCACCTAGTGGAGCCCCAAGGTTAAGCCTGAACTCTAATAATACATTTGTTGGTTCTGGTGCTGGTTTTGATAATACAACGGGTAACATTAATACTTATTTAGGTGCAGGGGCAGGTAGCAATTATACAACTTCTACTGGAAATGTCTTTGTCGGATACCATTCAGGGCGTGGTTCATCTACAGGTTTTTTTGGCTCAAGAGGAGATTGGAATACATTCCTAGGAACTTACGCTGGAGAATTAAATACTGATGGTGTTGCAAATGTATTCATTGGGTTCAATGCAGGTAGAAATGTTTCTAATAGCAGTCACAATATATTTATTGGTACAGGAGCTGGAGGTAATACAAATGATGGTGCTGGTAATGATGTAGGGAACAATAATTTATTCATTGGTTCAAATGCAGGAGCTAATAACAAAGGTCAAGGTAATGTATTTCTAGGGTATAATGCGGGAAAAGATGAAATAGGAAGTAATAAATTGTATATAGCTAATACTAACACTTCATCACCACTAATTTATGGTGATTTTACATCTTCTACGTTCAGAATTAATGGAACTATCGAAGTAGGAACTGCCTATAGTTTACCAACAGTAGACGGACAGCAAGATTTTGTATTAACCACAGACGGAAATGGTAATGTTAATTGGGCAGATGTGAATTCATTAGGTGGTTCGGGTAATCAAACCCTTACATTCAACAGTTCTACCAATCAGTTATCCATAAGTGGCGGTAATAGTCAGGATTTAAGTGCTTTAGTTAATACAGACGCACAAGCAATTTCTATCAATAATAATATATTAGAAATCACAGGAAATGGTTCTGTGGTAAATCTAACATCATACCTAGATAATACAGATAATCAAGAATTATCCTTTAATCAGAATACTAAAATATTATCCATATCAGGAGGTGTAAATACAGTAGATTTATCAAGCCTTGCAGGTACAGGAGCAGTTAATCAGGATTTAACTATCAATAATACAACTTTAGGAATAACGGGAAGTTCCTCTACGGTAGATTTATCCAACTTTAATACAGATAATCAAACGATTGAGAAGTTTAGTTTTGACCAAAATAACAATACCTTAACATTGGCGATTGAAGATGATGGTCAAATTGATCAAGTGGTTAACTTATCTACCATCAATACAGATAATCAATCTTTTGACGTAGCAGATTATAATACAAGTACAAAAACCTTAAAATTATCTATTTCAGGTGATAATCAACCTACGGAAGAATTTGATTTATCAGGTATTAATACAGATAATCAAACGGTTGACCATTTTTCTTTTGATGGTACAAAGTTATATCTCTCTTTATCAGGCGATGGACAAGCGAACCCTCAAGAAGTAGATTTATCTAGTTTGAGTTCAGGAGGCAACTTAGCACAAGATGTTACCTTGACAAATAATGATTTATCCTTGACAGGAAGTAGTGCAACGGTCAATTTAGATGATTATGCAAATGCAAATACGCGCTTACTACAAGATGCGGATAACAATACGAAGATTCAGGTAGAAAAAACAAGCAATGAAGACATCATTCGTTTTGATGTGGACGGAACAGAGTTTTTAACCATGGGTAAGCGTTCATCTGGAGCAGGTTCATTTACACTAGAAATTCCAAATAATAATAATAACGTTTCTATTGGTATTGGAGCAGGTGATGCTATGACTGGAGGGGCAAACAATGTATTGATTGGTAAGAATACGGGTACAGAATTAACTTCTGGGCAGAAAAACCTTATTTTAGGCCATCAGGCAGGTGAAGCCCTTACTTCTGGTAACAACAATGTATTCTTAGGTTCTGAAACGGCTACTAGAAATGCAACAGGAAACGAAAACGTTTTTATCGGTCGTGATGCAGGTGGTCTCAATCCTGGTTCTGGTAATGTTTTGTTAGGATACCGAGCAGGATATAACGAACAAGGTGATAATAAATTGTATATTGCAAATGGTAATGGAACATTAATTTATGGTGAATTTGACTACAAACTTTTGCGAGTAAATGGTACATTAAACATCAATAATGCATTTGAATTTCCTATAACAGATGGAGCAAGCGGACAAGTATTATCTACCGATGGTGCAGGTAATGTAAGCTGGACAACAGTAACTACAGGTGCTCCTACACAAGATTTGACGTTTGATAATAACACAAATACCTTATCACTTACAGGTAGTAATGTAGATGTTGATTTATCTGCTTTGGCTGGTGGTGTATCTACGCTCATTCAAGACGTTGATGGAGATACTAAAATACAAGTAGAAGAAAACAGTGATGAAGATATTATTCGTTTTGATTTAAATGGTACGGAATCCTTAATCTTAAGTGCTAATAGCAATTCAAATGCCTCATTAGACTTTGGGGAAACTAAAAGTATTCTAATTGGTAATAACTCAGGAAATAGTTTGAATAGTTCAGGTAAGCATAATGTATATGTTGGAGATAGATCAGGATATTCAAATTCAACAGGTACACATAATTTATCATTAGGAGAAGACGCGGGGTATAATGCTCTTGGTAGCAATAATATCTTTTTAGGAGCATCAGCTGGATATAATGAAACAGGTAGCAATAAATTATATATTGAAAGTTCGAATGCCGATGCGAATAATGCGTTGATATATGGTGAATTTGATAATGATTTATTACGAGTTAATGGGACACTTAATATAAATAACGCTTATTCTTTACCAACTACAGATGGTACAAATGGTCAGGTGCTAGTTACTGATGGCTTTGGAACTTTGACATGGACTAACACTACTCAAACTTTACTTGAGGATAGTGATAAGGATACAAAAATACAAGTAGAAAAAAATAGTGATGAAGATATTATTCGTTTTGACTTGGAAGGAACTGAATATATGTCATTGTCAAAAGGTACTTATGGAGATCCAATATTAGAAATAGAGTCTACCCATAAAAATATATTTATAGGTAAATCTGTAGCAGGGAATCTTTCAACTGCGGGTTTTCCAGGTAGCAATACTAGTGAGAATACTATTATAGGTTATGAAGCTGGACTAGATATGATTCTTGCCAGTGAAAATACTTTTGTAGGTTATCAAGCTGGTATGGGAGAAGAGAGAGGGCGTTTTAACACTTATTTAGGCTATCAAGCAGGTAAAGACGCCGAGGGAACTACAAATACATTTATTGGTGCACAAGCAGGTTATCAAGGAGGCGGAGTAAATAGTACTATTATTGGCTATCAATCTGGTTATTCAGTAAGTTCATCCTTTTCAGCTGGCAGTAATACTTTTGTTGGTATTGAAAGTGGTAGAAACTTTACTTCAGGATATCAAAATGTCTTTATTGGTAATAGAGCAGGTTACAGTTCTAATGGTGATTATAACGTGATTATAGGTAATAGTAATAACGTCGGAGATAGTTCTATTGTAATAGGTTCAGGAATATCTGGTTATGATGAAGATGGACTTTTTGCTATTGGAACTCAATCATATACACAAGGATTAGGATGGCAACCTGATGCTGATCCCTTATACTTATATGGAGATATGACAATGGGAGAACGCTTTTTACGTCTTGATGGAGACTTTGAAGTTACTGGAGATCTTAATGTTACAGGGGCTATACCAAACTTGAAAGATAAAGATGGAGATACAAAAATACAAGTAGAAAAAAATACAGATGAAGATATTATTCGCTTCGATATGGGAGGACAAGAACAAATGGCATTAAGAACGAATCCTAATAAAGATGTTATTTTACATATTCACGACGGTACTGAAGGGTCTGCTAGTTATAATTTTGGCTGGTATAATTACAATACGCTTATAGGTTATGAAGCGGGTATCAATCTTGACGGTGCACATGATCCTGAAGATGATAAAAGTACGTTTATAGGTGCAAAAGCAGGACAAAATGTGACGAAAACTGTAGGTAATACTTTTATTGGATATGAAGCCGGGGCTTCAAGCTCGGCTAAAATAAGTGTATTCATGGGTAATGAAGCCGGGGCGACTTCTAGTTCTGATAGTAGCGTTTTTATAGGTTACGAAGCAGGAAGAAATGCTTATGGAGACAATCACACACATATAGGATATCAAGCAGGAAAAAATGCAGGAAATACTGGTTCATTTGCTGGAGGAAGTACATACATAGGGTATTTAGCAGGTAAGAATAGTTATGGAGATGATAATACCTATATTGGAAATGAAGCTGGAGAAAATGCAAATGGTCATAATAATGTTCTTATTGGTAATTATGCAGGAACTGAATTAAGAGGTAGTGGAAATGTAATTCTTGGTCCATTTTACGCAAATTCAAGTATTAATTTTTCAGGAACTGTATTTAATGGTATAGGTCCTAATACTGGCTATTATATGAGTAATAAGTTTGTCCTTGTAAATGAACTAGCTCGAATTACTACTTCACCTTTAATTACTAAGAGGCCACTTATCTATGGTGATTTTGAAAACAGACATGTGGTTATCAATGGAGATAGTATTCATAATTCATCAAATTACACCTTCTTTGTCAATGGTACCGCAGGTGGTAACAGTGCATGGAGTAATTCTTCAGACCGTCGCTTAAAAGAAAATATCGAAACAATACCAAATGCCTTAGATAAAGTGAATCAAATGCGTGGGGTTACTTTTGATTGGAAGGATGGTCGTAAAGATGGACAAGAGGTTGGTTTCATTGCACAAGAAATAGAAGACATTTTACCACAAGTCGTAGATACCACAGGCGAATATCGCACCATGCAATATGCACCGATTACTGCGGTATTGGTAGAAGCAACTAAAGAATTATCTGATAAAAACGATCAATTAGAAAAAGAGAAAGTAGCGTTAGCCACTAAAGTAGAACAGTTGGAAACTAAAGTAGAGCAATTAGAAACTCAAAACCAACGCATTAGCGACTTGGAAACTTTAGTAAAAGCGATGCAACAGCAGATGAATAGTGAGCAGTCAACGGTAAGCAGTAAGGCAGTTGACAGTGAGCAGTCTGTAGATGAGAAGAAGTAGGGTTAGGGTTTAATAGCCGTTAGGTTTGGGCCTTATTTAAGGCTTCAAGCCTAGCGGCTTTAATTGTTTTTCTGGCCAGTCAACGGGTGACTCAAAGTCACCCGTTGACTAATTTCAAGCCACTTCCTATATAAACCTAAAATTAACATCATGAGAAAAAATAGTGTGATAACCAGCATAATTATATTGTTTATGGCTGTTTTTGGAATAAATACAACTATTGGGCAGACGGTGACTTATACGTTTGCCAATCCTCAAAACACCAATGATGGTTCAAATGACTACTATGAAGTAGATGTCCAAATTAGTACCGATACTGATTTTAAATTGGGGTCAGGGTCGCTTTATTTTAATTATAATACCGCAGCTTTTGGGACAAATATTGATGCAAGTGGTAGTATTGAAATTTCCTATTCAAATGGAAATTACATCTTAGGAGAATTTGAAAATGACTTTAATGCAGTATCATTGTACAAAGATTATTCTATCAATGATAATACGACCTCTAGAGTAGCATTTACATGGCAGCAGAATTATTCGTCTTTTGAATATACAGGGAATAATGTAACGGGTACACCAACTAATCTTTGTCATCTAAAGATAAAATACACAAATGTCAATGAGGATCCTGATGTTTGTTTTGAAGGTGCTGCTCCATTTGATGATCAAACTTATACAGCTTGTGGTGCAGATGCAAATAGTACATTGACCCCTGCAGATTGTCAGGATCATCAAGGTACACAGTTAACGCTTGATAATTTTGAGTGTGCTAATGCCGTACTACCTGTAGAGTTTATCTACTTCACAGCAGTACCTTACGAGGATGATGCCCTGCTATCTTGGGCAACGGCTAGTGAAATCAATAACTCACACTTCGACGTAGAGCGGAGCATAGATGGGATTAATTTTGAAAAAATAGGCGAAGTAGCAGGTAATGGAACCACCCTCGTGCAACAATCCTATGAGTTTATAGATGACAATCCAATTCTCGGTGAAAACTATTATCGCCTACGTCAAGTAGATTTTGATGGTCGATATGAATATACAGAAATAGAATTAGTTGTCTTTGGAGCGGAAACCAATGGTGTTTTTACCGTTGCCATTTCACCAAATCCAGCAACGCATATTTTAAATATTCAGTCCAATCAGACAGGTATTGATTTTATACAAGTCTATAATAGCCTAGGGCAATTGGTATTGGAAGAACCTGCTTCTACACAACATCAGTTGCATAAACTTAATGTAGAAGCGTTAGCCGGCGGTTCTTATTACCTAAAGGTCAGTGGTACAAATGATATTAATCGGACACTTAAATTTATTAAGAATTAGGTTTACCCCCTAGCCTCCTAAAAGGGGGGATTACCTTCCAATCTCTTAATCCTGAAAGGGTTTGGGGATGAAGCCACCTCCCATAAAAGCTGCGGGTTAGACTTTCCTCCCGACTACCGTACGGGATTAGGGGATTTAAGGGGTGAGCGAAGGCAATTTTTTTTAAATCAATTCCCCTTTTTAGAAGGGCTTTTCTATAAAAATGAAATTACTTTGATTGAATCGTAGAATATCGAATAACCAATATTGAACCGCAGAAGTAAAGAACAGGATCAAATACTAAAACTTGCTTTTAGCAAATTTTAGTAGTGAAAGTTCGATATTCGATATTCGGGATTCGATATTCTGCGGTTCAAAGATTCAAAATGATTTTTATAAGAAAACCTTCCCCTCTTTTAGGGGGCTAAAGGGTAAATAAGATAAATAGAAAATGAAAATAAATAGATTCATACCAATACTAGTAGGGCTACTCTGTGCAGGACTTCCAAGTCTGATACAAGCCCAGCATAGTTTTAACATAACAGGTGGACAAGTCGTGATGCTAGGCGATAATATTGTTTTAGAAAATACAAACCTAGTTAATGACGGGACTCTTGATGCACAAGATGGAACGATTGTCTTTAGTGGTTCATCGCAAGATGTCACTATAGGTGGTGCATCTTACACGATTTTTAATAATCTAAAGATCATTAAAAGCAATAATAAATTATTATTAGATACGGATATTAGCGTTGAAAATCAAGTAGAACTGATTTCAGGTATTCTTGACCTTACCAGTTATGATATGACTTTAGGTACAGCTAATGGTACAATAGTCGGAGAAAATGTGACCACTTATATCATTGCATCAGGAGGAGGAGAAATCATAAAAACGCTTAACCTTAATGCTCCAAATGAAGTGAATCCAGGTAATATGGGTATATTGATTACGTCAACTCAGAACCTTGGTTCTACTACGGTAAGACGAGGACACATGGCTCAAACGATTAGTGGAAATTCGTCTGTCAAAAGGTATTTTGATATAGAACCGACCACTAATACAGGGCTAGATGCAACGGTGAAAATGTATTATTTAGATCACGAACTCAATAGTTTGACGGAGAATA
>CAYLSF010000033.1:10321-17658 GCA_964385675.1 uncultured Saprospiraceae bacterium | reverse complement strand
TAATCCACCTATTCTAATCCGTTGGTTAGATAGGATTTTAATTCTTCTTTACGAAAATATAAGATTTACTTTTAAACGAAAAATATTAAGCTTAAAATTTAAGATTTTCAGTTATTGACATGTTCTTAATGCCTTAACGATCAATTAACTCGAGATATCAAAAGAAAAACCGGTTTGACTACTTTTGTGATTTTAGTTTTTTTAGATTTTAAAATTCCAGAAGATTTTTTAAGTTGCGATTTTTATACCATTAAAATCCTCGTTAAATTGCGAATCTAATAAAGTAAAATTTGTTTAAATTGCATTAATATTTCAAAACAGTTTAATATTAGTAATTTATAGAATTATAAAGAACAAGGTAGGTTTGTTAATCATAATTTGAGAATTATTGTTACTTAACATTATTAGCTCAAAATCATTGAATGCAACAAAATTGATTTAGCCATTTTAAAAGACTAATGTAAGGATTGACGTAACTCAACTTGAAACCTATCTTAAATACTCCCAAGAAATGTTTACTTTTGCCTAGTATTCAAATTTGAATTTCAATTATGAAAATACTAGGTATTTCAGCTTTTTATCATGATTCAGCGGCAGCCATTTTACACAATGGTAAAATTATAGCTGCAGCACAAGAGGAACGCTTTACTCGAAAGAAGCAAGATGCTTCATTTCCTGTTAAGGCTGTACAATTTTGTTTGGAATATGCAGGATTTTCAATTGATGAATTGGATGCCATCGTTTTTTATGATAAACCTTTATTGAAGTTTGAGCGACTGTTGGAAACCTATTATGGTTTTGCACCTAAGGGATTACGCTCTTTTATTACGGCAATGCCTGTTTGGTTACGAGAGAAGATGTTTTTGAAACGAGTGATTTACGAAGAATTAGCCAAAATAGGGGACTATGATAAAAAGCAGGTTAAATTACTTTTTCCTGAACATCATTTATCGCATGCAGCTTCTGCGTTTTTTCCATCGCCTTACCAAGATGCTGCTATTTTGACCTTGGATGGAGTAGGCGAATGGGCAACGGCTAGTATTGGACATGGAAAGGGTAATAGCATAAAGATTTTAAAAGAACTTAAATTCCCACACTCCCTAGGCTTACTCTATTCTGCTTTTACCTATTATTTGGGCTTTAAAGTTAATTCAGGAGAATATAAACTCATGGGATTAGCACCTTACGGAAACCCTAATTCAGAGCGAACTCGAAAATTTGTACAACTAATTAAAGACCATTTGATTGATATTAAAAATGATGGGTCTATTTTCTTAGACCAAGCTTATTTTAATTATGCTACAGGATTGCGAATGGTCAAAGAAAAAAAGTGGGAACAATTATTTGGGCTTCCAAAACGAGCGAGTGAATCAGATTTAGAACAACAGCATTGCGATTTAGCGTTTGCGATTCAAGAAGTGACAGAAGAAGTCGTTTTTAAAATGGCGATAGAAGCCAAACGCCTTACTAATGCCAAACACCTCGTAATGGCAGGTGGTGTAGCGTTGAATTGTGTAGCGAATGGTAAGCTATTAGCGTCTAATATGTTTGAAAATATCTTTATTCAACCCGCAGCAGGAGATGCCGGAGGAGCATTAGGAGCAGCATTGGCCGCTCATTATATTTATTATAAAAAGGATAGAATTCTTTCTAGTGAGCAGGATGAGATGCAAGGAGCATATTTAGGACCTGAGTTTGGCGACATGGAAGTGGAATTGATGGCAAAGCGATTTAAAGGTACGTTCAAAAAATATGATGATTTTAATCACTTAGCAGCGGACGTAGCTAATTTGATTCATGAAGGAAATGTAATCGGATGGTCGCAGGGTCGAATGGAGTTCGGTCCTCGGGCATTGGGGAATCGGAGTATTTTAGGCGATCCGACTAATGTGGAAATGCAAAAGAAAATCAATCTAAAAATCAAATATAGAGAGAGTTTTAGACCTTTTGCACCATCTGTATTAGCAGAGGATTCTAATCAGTTTTTTGATTTGGATAAGGCTTCGCCTTATATGCTTTTAGTTGCTCCTGTGAGGCAAGAACGCAGAGAAACCGTTCCTGATAATTATTATGAATTACCATTAAGAGAACGATTATATATTTTACGTTCCGATATTCAGTCTATCACACATATTGATTTTTCTGCTCGGGTTCAGACTGTGACGGCAGATACAAATCCAAAATACCACACTTTATTGGAACAATTCAAAGCTAAATCTGGTGTAGGTATGGTTGTAAATACGAGTTTTAATGTAAGAGGAGAGCCAATTGTTTGTACACCGGAGGATGCTTATCGTTGTTTTATGCGTACAGAAATGGATTATTTAGTGATTAATAATTACCTCTTTAAAAAGACGGAACAACCTGAATGGGATAAAAAAGATAACTGGCAAGAAGAGTTTGTATTGGACTAGTGGATTAATTTTGAATGTGTCTCCATTGGTTATTTACTATCTTTGTTTAACAGATTATAGAGTATAAAATATTCGTAATTCGTAATTCGTAAATAATGGATTTTTTAAAAGATTTATATAGTTTTTTAATGGCACGTAAAAAATTTTGGTTAGTGCCTATTATTGTTGTGTTGTTATTGTTAGGAGTACTGATTGTAATTGGAGGTGGTTCTGCGGCAGCACCATTTATTTATACGTTATTTTAGAGGTTGGTTTAAAAAAATAAAAACCAACTCACGTAGTAAACTGAATATAGAAATTGTTGTAATTGTTAGATTGTTATGTAACAATTACAACAATCATAACCATTCATTTTGTGAACTTAAGTAAGGTCAAGATATTGGAATCCATGCTAGCCATAACGGTTGGTATGCTGGCATTATATTTTATATTTAATGTACAAATCTTATTAACTATTGCATTGGTCATTGGACTAATCGGTATGTTCTCTAGCACATTGTCCAAATACATTGCCAGGGGATGGCATAAGTTAGCAGAAGGGCTAGGTTACATCAATTCTCGTATCTTATTATCCTTGATTTTCTTCATCTTTCTCGTACCAATTGCCTTTTTATCTCGCCTAGTTTCAGGTAATCCGCTACAATTGAAAAAGCAGCCCAAACCAGACGATTCCTACTTTGCGGATCGAGATCACGAATATACAGCTGAAGACTTTGAACAGGTTTGGTAAACTTAAAATTCAGTTGTGCATCATTTTTATTCAAAAAATCTGATGATTTCTAATATTATGGTGTAAAATCTACATTTAGTTCAACCTATAAGCCATATGGTCTTTTCATTAGCTTAATGTTCGGATGAGTCTCACATTAGATTACTTACCAAATTCAACTTCTTTTGATAAAATACAGGCTTTCGTCTAATTTTTTGATAATTTAAACGAAGTCCTCGCAACATAAATAAAGGAGACTTACGTTATAAACCAATTGAAAAAACAACGAACGAACACGACAATCACTTTAAAACACGAAAACAGCTATGTCGAATTTCATAGAATTGAAGACCAAGCTACAAACGACAATTACAGATATTCAGCAACGTTGGGCAACCTTCCAACAGGAACATCCGCTTGTGGTTCAACGAGCAAAAATTGCAGGTCGAGTCGGAAAATGGATGGCTATTGCAGGGGTTACAGGCGTAATTCTATTATTCCTAGCTGTACGATTTGGAGTATTTGGAGCATTACCTGATTACACGGCTTTGCGAAAAATTCAAAACCCCATTGCATCAGAAGTTTACTCCGCCGATGGTGTGCTACTAGGTCGGTATTTTAAACAAAATAGAACTAATACGGCTTTTCGAAATATTCCCAAGCATTTAATTGATGCCTTAGTCGCTACGGAAGATGCTAGATTTTATGATCATAGTGGTGTAGATATATGGAGTTTATTTCGTGTCTTTTTCAAATCTATTCTTTTTCAAAATAACAGTTCGGGGGGAGGAAGTACGATTAGTCAACAATTGGCTAAAAATCTATATGGGCGTAAGCGATATGGCATGATTACGATGCCAGTAAATAAGATACGAGAAATGATTATTGCGACTCGCTTAGAACATATCTATAACAAAGAAGAAATACTAGAATTATACCTGAATACCGTATCCTTTGGGGAAGATGTATTTGGCATCGAAACGGCTTCTAAACGCTTTTTTAATAAAAAACCAAAAGATTTAAAAATAGAAGATGCAGCGGTTCTAGTCGGTATGTTGAAGGCAACGACTTTTTATAATCCAAAAAATAATCCTGACTATGCCACAAGTCGTCGCAATACGGTTTTCCATCAAATGAAGGTAGAGGAATATTTGGCAGAAAGTACTGCCGATTCGCTTCAAGCCTTACCGCTAAAAATAGATTATAAATACGTGAGTCAAAGTGATGGATTAGCACCGCACTTGAGAGAACGATTAAGATTAGAATTGGAAGAATGGTGTAAAACGCAAACCAAAACTGATGGTACACCCTATAATTTATATACAGATGGTTTAAAAATATACACCACTGTCAATGCAAAAATGCAGCAATATGCTCAAGATGCTGTTCAACAACATTTATCTACGCTACAAAAAACATTTTTTGCTCATTGGAAAAATCGCAAACCATGGGGCAAGAATGATAAACAAATTCAGTGGGCAAAAAAGCAATCCAAACGTTATCAAAGGCTAAAAGCACAAGGTTGGTCAGAAGCAGAAATTGACAAGAATTTTAATACACCTGTTTTAATGCGGGTATTTACATGGAAAGGAGAGGAGGAAAAGGAAATGACACCGATGGATTCTATTGCCTACTATCAAATGTTTTTAAACACAGGATTTGTGGTGACAGAACCTAAAACGGGTTACATTCGAGCGTATGTCGGTAGTATTAATCATAAATATTTCCAATATGATCACGCTATGGCAAAACGTCAAGTTGGTTCTACCTTCAAGCCCATTGTCTATGCTGCAGCGATTGAAAATGGACATCGTCCTTGTGATTATGTGCCCAATCAATTGGTCACTTTTACCGAATATCAAAACTGGCGACCTGAAAATTCTGATGGGAAATATGGTGGATTTTATTCCTTGGAGGGCGGATTAAAAAACTCG
The DNA here is from genome assembly GCA_964385675.1 of uncultured Saprospiraceae bacterium. Taxonomy (GTDB): domain Bacteria; phylum Bacteroidota; class Bacteroidia; order Chitinophagales; family Saprospiraceae; genus CAYLSF01. The sequence goes on along the minus strand of CAYLSF010000033.1, from coordinate 12,601 downwards.
GTGAATACCGTTTCTGTGGATTTGACTTTATTTTCTGGAGTAGAAAATGTAATTGATTTTGCACACCAAATGGGCGTACAATCAGAGATTCAAAATTATCCATCTATTGCCTTAGGAGCGGTAGATATACCATTATATGAAATGGTGCAAGTGTATAGCACCTTTGCCAATTATGGTAAACGCGTTCAACCTTCTTACCTATTACGTGTCGAGAATAAAAAAGGTGATTTATTAAAAACCTGGGAGGTAGAAAATGTAGCGTATCAAACGGAGGAGGAAGAACCTTTTATGAGTGAAGGTACAGCCGAAACCATGATAAAAATAATGCAGACGGTTGTAGATAGTGGAACGGCAAAACGATTAAGATTTAGATATGGTTTAACCCAACCAATTGCTGGAAAAACAGGAACAACTCAAAATCATGCAGATGGTTGGTTTATGGGCTTTACCTCTAATTTAGTTGGCGGTGTTTGGGTTGGTGGAGCGAATCGACATATTCGTTTCCGAGATTTAGCGAATGGACAAGGGGCAAATATGGCTTTACCAATTTGGGGCATATTTATGCAAAAAGTCGTCAAGGATAAATCTTTTAATACCATTCGCAATTCCTTTTTCCGTTCCCCTGCTGATTCTGTACAGTTGATGCTAGATTGTCCGTATTATGTGGATGAAATTCTACCGTATGATATTGAAGAATATTTAAGTCCAGAAGAATTAGAAGAACGCATTCGTATCAATGAAAAACCTGATGAAGATTTAACCGATATGGATGTAGAACGAGAAGAGGAACTAGATGCAAAGGCGGATGAAAAACGCACCAAAGCTAAACGCAAAGCTCGTAAAAAGAAGAAGCGGAAGGAGTTTTGGAATAAGGTAAAGAAGATTTTTAAGAAATAAATGTGTTGACGTATTGTTGTATTGAAGTACTGATGTTCTGACTTCAATACAACAACTTTAATAAACCAAACCCCACCAAAATTTGTATTAATAGAGAATCAATTCTACACGTCATTTTCTACTTGCTAATTTCCCCAATCGAATCATTATTAGTTTAACAACCTATTTCCTGTATCTTGTGTTCTACTTTCATTTCGGATTTATGTTCTGATAACCATCAAAATATAAACAGAAATTTAATAGTAGTCAATTAGTAATAGGAGTCAACTCAATTGAAATGCGTTAATTCAGAGTTTACGGTAATAAGGGTGTAAATTTTCAATTCTCCATTTTCAATTCTCAATTCAAAAAAAATGTCTCTAAAGACGATAAAAAAGCCGATAGAAGCGGAGTTAGTAGAATTTGAAAAGCGTTTTCGTACATCAATGGAAAGTCCGATTCCATTATTGGATAAGGTAACAAATTACATCGTGCGTCGGAAAGGGAAGCAGATGCGTCCGATGTTTGTGTTTTTGTGTGCGAAATTATGTGGAAAGGTAAATGAAGCAACCTATAATGCGGCTTCTTTTGTAGAGTTATTGCATACGGCAACATTAGTGCATGACGATGTGGTAGATGACGCTTATGAGAGACGTGGATTTTTCTCTATCAACGCCCTTTGGAAAAATAAGGTAGCGGTATTGGTTGGAGATTATCTATTTTCAAGAGGGATGAATTTGGCATTGAAGCATAATGAATTTCGGTTTTTATCTATTGTTTCGGAAGCAGTAAATGAGATGGTAGAAGGAGAGTTATTACAATTGGAAAAGGCACGGCGATTAGATATTAAAGAAGATATTTATTATGAAGTGATTCGTAAAAAGACGGCTTCTTTGATTGCCTCAGCTTGTCGGGCAGGGAGTGTATCGGCTTCTAATGATGATGAAATTGGTCGTCAAATGCACCGATTCGGAGAGAAAATAGGAATAGCTTTTCAGATACGGGATGATTTATTTGACTTTGGGACAGATGATGTGGGAAAACCTTTAGGAATTGACATCAAAGAGAAAAAGATGACTTTACCGTTAATTTATGCTTTGGATAAAACCGATAAATCAACTAAACGACATATCATTAATTTAATTAAGAATAAGAGTACTGACCCTGAAAAAGTGGCGGAGGTAGTAGATTTTGTGCGAAAAAGTGGAGGGTTAGAATATGCGAAGCAGGTGATGTACAACTATCGAAAGGAAGCCTTTGATATACTAGAGTCATTTAAGGATTCAGCGGCTAAAACCGCATTGATTGATTTAGTGACTTTTGTTACAGAGCGGAAGAAGTAATCATTACTTGATGAATGTTATGCTAAAGCCTTCATTCCCTCTTTCTATGCTAAAAAGAAGA
>CAYLSF010000033.1:0-10299 GCA_964385675.1 uncultured Saprospiraceae bacterium | reverse complement strand
ATATTAAAATATAGTATTTCAGAATAAGGTGAATTTAAATCAATTCATCCAAGTACATTTCTATTTAAAAAATATTGTCCTGTTTTTCATCCAACTTTCCAATCACATTTTTTGTTACCTTTGTACAAAATTGAAAGTGGTCAATTTTTTTAGTAAAAATGATATTCAAATTTTAATATTGAGTGTCAAATTTGGAGCAAAATGTTTTGGAAAAAGAAAAAATCTGAAGATATGGAAACAGTTACTAAAAGTCCTGTTTTGTTATACACGGAACAAACGCCAAATCCAGAGTCCTTAAAGTTTGTGACCAATAGAATGTTGTATGCTAACAAAACAGCTGATTTTCAGGAAGAAGAATTAGCTAGAGAATGGTCAGATTTAGCAGCACACTTATTTGATCAACCTTATGTAAAAGGGGTTTACATCTGTAATAACTTCGTTACCGTTACGAAGCACATCAATTATCAATGGGAAGATATTATGTTGCGTCTGAAGTCTTTGATCAAAGATTTTGTCGAGGCCGGTAAAACTATTGTGAAAGATGGATTCGAAGAGGCAAAAGCGGAATTAGATAAGCAAGAAATCGCTAATTATGAAGGGGATGATGCAGAAATTGTCAAGAAAATCATTGACTTAATTGATACTTATGTAAAACCTGCTGTAGAAATGGACGGTGGAAACATTGAGTTCAAATCTTTTAATGAAGGTGTAGTAAGTGTAGTATTACAAGGGGCTTGTAGTGGTTGTCCTTCTTCTACAGTTACTTTACAATCGGGAATTGAAGGTATGCTAAAAAGAATGGTGCCTGAGGTGAAATCGGTTGTATCTGAAATGGGATAATCAAATGGTTAACAGATTGATATTTTATAGGAATCTGTAATTTTAAAATAGTGAAAAAGCGTTGTGGAGTTTTTAGTTCCATAACGCTTTTTAATTTTTTGTAAAGTCGAATGTATTCACTCTTACTTTATAGCCATATAACAATAAGTATCTGATAAAAAGAATGTGTCAGGAGCAGATAATAGTACAGCTTGAATTGATGTAAGCTCATAAAAACCGATTCAATTACATGTACTTTTTATACAAAAATTTAGCTCAAATTCAATTAGAACTTCCCTATTGAATTTGAGCCAATCTTTTTCCTATTTCCCTTTTTACTAATCGCTAATCACTAAAATTACTTTATCATTTTCAAAAATGTACCAACAAACCAATTATGGTCTGACCGGACTAAACTATCTAATGTAGAATCTGCTTTGTGAGCAAACATCTGTATATCTCGTACTACTTTCTGAAACTCTTTTTCTTCATCGGTCTTTCCGTGTACAGCTGTTATATCATCTAAGACTTTGATAACAGGTTCAAGTTCCTTCTTTTTACGTTGAATAATAATCTGACGCACGACTTCCCACATATCTTTTTCTGCCACAAAAAACTCTTTTCGATGTCCTGGTTTTAACTCCTTATGTACCAATCCCCAACTGATTAAGGCTCGAATATTCATATTTGTATTCCCCATAGAAATATTCAATTCCCTTTTTATATCTTCTGCACTCAATGCTTCAGGTGAAATCAATAACAAAGCATGAATCTGAGCCATTGTACGATTGATTCCCCAGCTAGAACCCAACGTTCCCCACGATTGAATAAATTTCTGTTTTCCTTCTTGTATCTCCATAATCTTAAAAATAATCAAAGTTCCAATATTTTCAAATATTTCTGAAAATATGTATTGATGATATTAGTATGAATTGTAGAATACGTGAATTGTTTAAAAATTGTGATTTTACACACAAAATTTTTAAACTCCTCCCTTTCCAACAATACCCATAGAAGTCAATAAATTCGCTCGAAGGATAAAATAAAATCCAAGTAAGGCTGGCACAATAACATTTAAAACAAATAAACTAAAGGTAGCGGCTAACATATTAATTTCATTTGATGCAAAGTAACTCCACACTAAAATAGCTAATTCGCCTCTAAGGAATAACCCCATAAATGGCGGAATCGGAATACTAGCATGAAGGGAATAAATCATGAAGATAAATATTAGCCCTTCAAAGAAAGGAGGTTCTATACCAAAGAAGCGTAAGAATAAATAGTATTGTGTGCAAAATACTAAAAATCGTAGGAGGGAATAATATAAAACTTCCCATAGTTCTGCATTTGAATAATCTGCTAAAATATCTATAATGTGACCATAACGACGTAAAAAGGGAATTCTTTTAAATAAAATTCCCGCTACATCTACATTGAGATACAACAACCAATACAAAAAAACATACAAACCATAAATAAACCCTGTAGCATAAAAGACTTGAACTTCTTGCTTAAAATAATATTGCAAAAAGTACATTAAACCCAACATTCCTAAAGTATGCATGACTACTTTTTGCCCTAAATTAGAAACCCATGTAGCCAATACAATTTCTGCTCGTTTATTGGTTTTTAGAAAAACCAAACGTCCACCCAAATCTCCAATTCGATTTGGTGTCCAGATGGCAAAAGTCTGTCCCGCAAAAATACACTTTACCATTTCCCAGAGACTTGGCTGTATGACCTTTTGAATAGGAATCCGCCATTTATAGGCTTCTAATATGATAGTGACAGGACTCAATAGAATGGTTAATATTAACCAAATGGGATTAGCATATTGGAGTTGATATAAAAAAGATTCCCATAGTTCATCTAAATTCTCTTTTCCAAAAATATGATTATACAATCCATACCCTACGCCCAGAAATAGAACAACTTTCACCGTCCAATTCAACCAACGGTTTTTAAATAAAAAACTAGATTGTATCTTTTGCCATATATTCATAAACAATTGGTATAACGTGGGATTTGGAAACTAAATCATTTTAAATGAAACAAATTTGTTCAAAAAAATTGTTTTATTCCTCGAATACATCTACATTGCAACAAAAGTATTAAATAATAATACGACAATCGACTTTCAACAATCGACTTTTTATAAAATATGCATAAAGCACTCTAAAATTCAAAAGTCGATTGTCCATTGTCGAAAAATAAAAATGAGTACAGTAAAGAAATTACGATATTTAGGAATTGATCCAGGTACAAATGTGCTAGGATATGCGATAATTGAAGTTGTAAAAAAGCAAGTTCAAATTATTGATGTGGGGGTGATTAATATGAAAAAACTGGATTCTCATACAATTAAACTAAAGCATATTTTTCTACGCATACAAGGATTGATAAAACAGTATAATCCCTATGAAATGGCAATTGAAGCTCCTTTTTATGGAAAAAATGTACAATCTATGCTTAAATTGGGTCGAGCACAAGGCGTAGCAATGGCAGCAGCGATGACAAATCAGGTAGAAGTAACCGAATATTCTCCTCGTCAAATTAAGCAAGCCGTTACAGGAAATGGAAATGCCTCCAAAGAACAAGTCGCTGCGATGTTAGAGACTATTTTAAATACTAAGATAGATTACCTATCCAATGATGCTTCTGATGCTTTAGCCGTTGCCTTATGCCATTACTATCGTGCAGGTAATCGCATTACAGGCACAAAACGCTATAAAGATTGGAATAGTTACCTAAGTGATAACCCTAGTAAAAAGGCTAAATTTTAAGTTATTTATTGTATTTCAAATCCAATAATCGAATAGGCTTGAAATCCTACTGATATTCGCTGCAACTTTTGAAAAAAGAGTCGTAATAATTAGTCATCTTAAATTAATAGGTAAAAAGTTTTATTTCAAAGGTACTTTCTTACCATCTTGAATGGCTACCACCACAGCTTCTAAGCCTCTTTTTTTTATAAACGCCTCCATTGCCTTAGCTTTTTTATATGTTTTAAAGTCTCCCAGAAGTACAAAGGTAATATCTTCCTTTTTGAGGTATGAAATAGACCCTAAATCAGCGACTTTATCAGGTTTAAATGAATTTATATTTTTGAAAGCCCCTAATTGGATTTTATAAACTCTGTTGAATTCAAATATTGACTGTAAGGGGTTGGGTAAGTCTTTTACAAAATAGATCTGCTTAGGCTTATCTTTAGTCTGGAATCTTAGCTCAGGTCTTTCAATGTATTGATATATACGAGGCGAAGATTCAATATATTCTTTTGGAAAATTAGGTATGAGATAATTAATGTCTTTCAATTGTAATTGAAAAAATTGAGTAAATGCCATATTGGGTTTCGAGTAAAAGATAGTATCTTTTTGGGGTAGTTGATCATTCTGGACTATGCTTTTTTCCATCTTTGGAATTAGTGTTATTTTATTCTGTTTTTGATTATATTTACCTGTAGTATATGTCCATATTGTTGTACTTACACAATCAAAACCATATTCCTTTTGAATAAAAGTATGATTTGAAATCAATAGTAATTCTACACCATAATTAAACCCAGTTTGAGTATATGTAATGGTATCCAATTGAATTGAATCTTTATTTACACGATTGACGTTATTTACTTCTGCAGGAAGGTGCTGATTAAATAAAACTAAAAGAAATAAGAATTGGATTTTCATAGTAAGAATTTAAATACGATTTTTTTGAGAAAAATTACCAAGCCTCAATATAATACAACAACGCCTTAACCTCCTCTAAAGTCAAGTCAGGAAAAGCATTTTTTTCAGAGTTCCATGTTTTATCTAGTTCGACCATGTAGGGATTTTTACCACTATCAATATAAGCACGGGGATTATTTAAGTAAGTTTGTAAACCTAATGTATCTCGATCGTTCCATCCTCTTTTAAACGCACCACCTAGAGCAGGACCTGTCATATCTGATTTCATATTCTTATTATGGCAAGAAGCACAATTGGCTTTAAATAATTTCTTCCCTAGTCCTCCATCAATATGAGAAGGGTAAGAACTTACAACACCACAAAAAGCAATACTTTCTTCTGTTTCATTTGGAACATCAAAAGAACTAAATAATACCATATTGAATATAACAATCACTAGAAATAGGAATAATGTAAAAATATGAGCTAACAATTTAAGATGATTCATAGGTTTATTATTGAATGAAAAAATGAAGGTATTCTTGAGTAAGAATACAATTGTAACGACTTCAATTAGACTGACGTTCAAATCAAGTTCCAAAAATTAAATGTTAAACCATCTAGTATAATGTTGGGAACTACTCAGTTACACGCTATTATAAAAACCGTTCACTATTAAGTGTAGCGATTCCAATAGCTATCGGGAGAATGACTGTTTACCGTCTAACGTATGGTCAAATGTTAAATTTTCAATAATCCTTGACTATATTGTTCATAATTTGATAAAAAAATACGTGATTGTGTATCCTATTGGACAAAATTCCATTTAATAGTTAAAACGTTAAAACTCATCAACTGCCCTATATCAGTTGTTCGTCATTAAAATACCTAAACTATGGTTAATAAAATACTGATTCCCGTCCTAATTGTAGCTGCATTGGGAGCAGGTTATTATTTTCTAATGCCTGAAAGTTCGTCTGAAAATGTAGAGAATATTTTAGCAACAGTAGAAGAAGATCAATTTACGGTAAGTGTTACCTCTACAGGAGAATTAAAAGCTAAACGTTCTGAAAAAATTAGAGGTCCTGAAGGAATGCGGGCAGCAGGAATTTGGCAAACAAATATTGCAGACCTTATTACCGAAGGAACATTAGTTGGTGAAGGAGATTATGTGGGAAGATTAGATCGCTCCGAACTAGATGGAAAACTCCAAAATCTTGCCTCTGAGATTGAAAAAATTGAGTCTCAACTCTTACAAACTAAATTGGACACCGCTATTAACTTACGAGGATTACGAGATCAATTGGTCAATCTTCAATTTTCAATGAAGGAAAAGAAACTGGAGGTTCAGCAAAGTCAATTTGAACCACCTGCAGTTATTCGTCGAGTAGAATTGGATTTGGAGCGAATAGAGCGTGATTATAAACAGCAGATGAGTAACTACAAACTCAAACAAGAACAAGCTGAAGCACAGATTCAAGAAATCATGGCAACTTTGGAGCAGAACACTCGAAAGTATAAAATGATGGCAGAATTGGGGAATAACTTTGTAGTAAAAGCCCCAAAAGAAGGTATGGTGATTTATGAAAGAAATTGGGATGGAAGTAAAAAAGGACCCGGTTCGAGGATTAGTACTTGGAATCCTGTGATTGCACAGTTACCCGATTTGACCGATATGGTCTCCCAAACTTACGTCAATGAGGTGGATATTAGTAAAGTACAATTAGAGCAAGAAGTAAAGGTTAGGATAGATGCCTTCCCCGAAAAATTATATAAAGGCAAAGTCATCAAAATTGCCAATATCGGAGAACAACTCCGAAAGTTTGATGCAAAAGTATTTGAAGTCACCGTTCAAATGTTAGAAAATGATTCTATTCTTCGTCCTGCTATGACTTCGAGTAATGAAATCGTTACCGAAGTGTTAGATAAAGCTTTATTTATTCCGATTGAAACCTTACACAATGATAGTTTGACTTATGTTTTTAAGAAAACAGCTCAAGGTACCGTCAAGCAAGAAGTGATTACAGGCGTTTCTAATGATAATAGTATTGTTATTCTGTATGGACTAGAAAAAGATGAGGAAGTTTATCTTACCATACCCGATAATAAAGATGATTTAACCATTGTCGAACTATCAGAAGAAGACAAAAAAGCACATGAAGCTGCTATTGCTAAAGCGAAACGAGAAGAAGCAGAAGCAGCAGCCCGCCGTAAAGCTGAAATGGAGGAAAGAGTTAAAGCCTTAGAAGTTAAAACTGAGATGTAAATGGATACTAGTAATTTTATTGTATTCAATTAACAGGTCATGATTAAAGGGATATGAAGTTACTAAACCTTCCTAAATCCCTCCAAAGGAGGGAGTACAGTTAGAAAGTCCCTCCTTTGGAGAGATTTAGGGAGGTCAAAAGTTCAATTTTAAAACCTTTTTATACCTTTAATCCCTAATTTTAAAAAGTTGCAGCGAATAATATTTAACTTCTTACTAGCCATAGAGGCCGTTTTGGCAAATCGGCTTCGAGCTTTTCTTACAGCCTTAGGTATCATCTTCGGAGTAGCTGCCGTGATAGCCATGCTAGCGATTGGTACAGGAGCGAAGCAGTCCATTTTGGAGCAAATGAAGCTCATTGGTACGAATAATATTGTGGTAGAATCTATGATACCAGAAGAAGAGGACAATGAAGCGGAAAATTCTAGCAAGAGTAAAGACAAGAAAAAATACTCCCCTGGCTTAACCCTTAAAGATGCTTTAAGTATTGAAGCAGTCCTGCCAACGGTAGAAACCGTGAGTCCTGAAATCGTATTATCGACTAGTATTATCCAATCTGGAAAAATTCAGAGAGGTCGTGTAGTTGGAATAACGAATGCCTTTTTTGATTTAAATAATATTCAATTGGACAAAGGACAATATTTTCATAATCAGCATTTTGAAAGCGGACGCCCTGTCTGCATTATTGGTGAGAATATTAAAAACAAGTTCTTTAGTGAAGAGAAAGCCGTGGGTAAATTTATCAAATGTGGAAATACATGGTTGAAAATTATTGGCGTATTAAAACGTCGTTTTGCCAGTAAAGATAATCTATCCAAACTGGGGATTCGAGATTATAATTCAGATGTTTATATTCCAGTTCAAACGGCTTTATTACGATTTAAAAATCGGTCATTAGTCACTAAAAAAGCACTAAAGGCAGGATATAATGAAGATGACGACGACGATGCTTCCGTTTCGGAATTAAAAAGCTTAAACAATTATCATCAATTGGATAGATTGGTGGTTCGTATAGCGAATTCTGATAAACTACAAGCGAGTGCAAGCGTTATTGCTCGAATGCTTAATCGCCGACATGAAGCGGTAGAAGATTATAACATTAAAGTACCTGAACTCCTATTGCAACAACAACAAAAAACACAAGAAACTTTCAATTTTGTCTTAGCTGTTATTGCAGGAATTTCTCTATTGGTCGGGGGAATTGGTATTATGAATATTATGTTGGCTTCTGTGTTAGAGCGAATTAAAGAAATTGGTGTTCGCCGCTCATTAGGTGCAAAACGTCAAGATATTATTCTTCAATTTTTATTTGAATCCGTTACCATTAGTTTAATCGGTGGGCTCATCGGGGTGTTTCTGGGCATTTTTGCTGCACAAACCATTGCACAGGCTGCAGACATTCCTACCATTGTATCTACTTGGTCTATTGTCTTATCATTTGGAGTTTCTATGACAGTAGGTTTAGTTTTTGGGATTATTCCAGCTAGGCGTGCAGCATTACTTGATCCTATCAAAGCATTGAGAAATGATTAGGGGGATTGGTAAAATGTAATAAAATAGGTTCTTTGAAAAATTTTGTGATTAGTCACCAGATAAGTTCTGCTACACAAAAAAAATTTATACAATTATAAAATATTTAGTAAATCACGCTGAAATACCCCCTAGCCTCCTAAAAAGGGGTACTTATTGTATTATTCCCCCTTTTAGGGGGCTAGGGGGTAAATTTGTTTTAAAAATAAACCATGAAAATAGAACTCACAATAATTTTCCTATTAACGCTGACCTCACTAACAGCACAGGATGTAAAGACGCTCAAATTATCCTTAAAAGAAACCATTGCATTAGCACAAAGCGATGCACCTGAGTCATTAATTGCTAAAACTCGATTGACCAATGATTATTGGGAATTTCAATCTTTCTTAGCCGATTTTAAACCACAGGTTACGCTTTCTACTAATATTCCGAGTTTAAGTCGTGCGATTACCCCTGTAGTGCAGCCAGATGGTACAGTAAAATTTGTAGGACAAAGTCAATTACGAAATTCATTTGATGTATCGGTAGAACAACGGATTACCAAGACGGGTGGAACCGTATTTGCTTCTACAGGACTACAGCGACTGGATATTTTTGGAGCAAATTCAGAAACATCTTATTTTTCCACACCGATTAGCATTGGTATTCAGCAACCTTTATTCGGATTTAATGCCTTTAAGTGGCGTAAAAAAATAGAGCCGATTCGGTTTCAAGAAGCAAAACGTTCTTATTCGGAAGATGTAGAACAAATAGCCTCTAAAGCTGCTTCTTTATTTTTTGATGTATTTATCGCTCAGCTCAATCAAGAAGCGTCTCTACAAGATATTGCAAATGCAGATACTTTGCTTACTTTAGCACAAGGACGCTATTCGGTGGGTAAAATTGCAGAAACGGATTTGTTGCAAGTAGAAATTTCAAAAATGAATGCTGATGCAGACTATGCACGGGCAACCTTAAATTTTCAAACTAGTACGGAACAACTTCGCAATTTCTTAGGTATCAAAGATGTTGTACAATTTGACTTAGTGCCACCTACGGATATTCCAGACTTTACGATAGATGCACAAAAAGCCTTAGAGTTTGCCAAACAAAATAGAAGTGAAACCTTGCAATTTGAGCGACAACTTTTAGAAGCCCAGCAAAATGTAGCTAGGGCAAAAGGACAGAATGGTATCAATGCCAACTTATTTGGTAGCTTTGGACTTTCTCAAACAGGAAATACGTTAGGAGAGGCTTACACTAGCCCACAAGATCAGGAGATTTTAACCCTAAATTTAAGTGTACCAATTAAAGATTGGGGTAAAGCTAAATCTGAGCGAAAAATAGCAGAATCGGAAGCTCAACTCACCAAAATGCAGGTCACACAGGATCGCATCAATTTTGAGCGTAATATCTTATTGAAAGTTCGTCAATTTGATTTAGTACGAAATCAAGCAAAACTCGCTTTAAAAACCTATGAAGTATCTCAAAAGAATTTTGACATAACAAAAAAACGCTATTTAATCGGTAAAATTGGCGTAACAGAACTCAATCTAGCCATTTCGCAACAAGCTAGAAATCGACAGTCTTATTTTTCAACCTTACGTTCCTTTTGGTTAGCTTACTATGAAATTCGTCGATTGACCTTATATGATTTTATGGAAGGAAAAAACTTACAACGTAATTTGAATGTAGAGGACTAGAAAGCTAAGAAAAGAGCGATAGGAGTAGTAGGCTATTATTTTTTTGGAGGATTTGGAATGTAATCTAATTTTATGAAAACTTTAGAAACTCGTAAGTTTGAGTTTCAAAAATTCCAAAAGAATCCTACCTTTTAAAATAACCTATTGTTATCTGTCGTTCAATAAGAACAATTCCAAAAGGGATGAAAAATAAGGTTAATTCATGAACCTTTCTGTGTTAAAAAAGTCTTATCCAATAGGTTTTAATGCAAAACCAATATATTTTTCCCTTTTAAAATATAGAATTGTTAATTTAGCTGTGCTTAAATAATTTTGAATTTTGAATGCTCTGATA
>CAYLSF010000032.1:0-17851 GCA_964385675.1 uncultured Saprospiraceae bacterium | reverse complement strand
AGGTAGCTATGTATTTTGCTCTTTCCCATGCTTCAATCGAATCGCTAACATGTGTTCACAAGGACCTTGACGCAATTGATTGGTATTGTAAAAATTACAACTACAACTCGCTTCTTTTAGTCGCTGATCTTGATCAATCACTAATCGAGGATAGTAGGTTTTATTTTTATCTTTTACAGAGCCTTTAAGCACTAGATTTCCTTGATTATGTGACGCTTCCACTTTTACTTTATCTTGATTGATAAACTCTGTAGCTTTCGCTTCTCTAGGATTTGAAAAACGTAGTTTCTCCATCGGTAACGGTTCTCTACTCAATTCTCGCACCCTGTATTGCTTAGTGTTTAAGTCGTAAATCGCTCGTCCTGCTTGTGTGTAAGCGGATAATGCTCCTAATACAATATCATGTGAGTAGCCTAATCGACGAGCTAAGGCTTGTGTATCTTCTACCCAATTTTCTTTTAACCCATTAAAAACAGCTTCTTTCGTAAAATCATCCACTTCTGCACGAGGTGCCATTAAGTCGAAATTTCCAGCTCTTGACCAATCATTCGCCGTCCAACCTGATAGCCCTAAAGTGAAATTCATATCACCCAAATCGGCAATATAGAAAGAGGGTAAACCTGTTCCCAATAAGTGAATGGTGAATTTTTTAGTCACAGGAATTAATCGCTCTAAAATCATCAAACGACGACGACCCCAAACTCTTACTTCTTGTTTTTTATCGCCTTTGTAAATCGAGCGTTTACAAATCACTTCATAATTCCACGGCTCAAATACAATACGAATCGGCTCACCAGGCGTCAAATAATATCGCATAGAACGAGGCCCTTTTTTCTCTTTATATCGGCGTAAAATGAAGCAAATATTATGAACGTCCATTGGATGTAGATCAAAAGTCACCGCAGGCAAAGTCATTGCAGAACTCACTTGTAAGAATCCTCTTACCCAAGAATCTGGCAAGTCAATTTTAACCTCTTTGTATAAATCTTCATTTTCCGTAGCGACTTCAAAGCCAGAAGGATCTACTTTAAATTCGGTTTCTTTATAATTTCTAATTTTTTGAAATTCATTATAGAGTTTGGCAGAATAGTCAATATTTGTCGTACCACATTCAAACTCATTGATTTCTTTGAATACATTATAATTACAGCCCAACTTCCCATAAGAAGATTCATCTTGACTAAAACATTCAAAGAAAATTTCATCAGGATGTATGGTAATCACAGGATCGAGTACAAACCATGCGTCATAATCACGCTTATAAATGTAGCTAAAATAATCACTTTTCGCTTTATTATAAGGACGCATAATATCCTGACGCTTTTGATTTAAGACCTTCAATTCTTCTCGAATTTCCGTCAAGCGATTATCAATGACTTCCTTTTTAGCCGTTACCGACTCCATATATTCCCCCAACCAAATTTCCTCTTGTTGCTTTGCCCATTCCTTATAAGCCGTTTTATCTTTTGGCTTAAATCTCAAATCAGACACGACCACATCATGCAAGGCAGACATTGCTTCTCTAAATGCAATATTCTTCGCCAATTTTCCCACAAAAAAAGTAGGCTCTCGAAGCGTATCTGGTGCAAAAGACATCCCTGTTTGCTTCGCATTAGAAGTCACGGCTGAACTGCCGCCATATTTGTAGTTAAATAGCATTTGGTTGTATTTATGTCATTCCAAACTCGACTTGGAATCTCCCAAACCGCAAGAGCAAAATGACACGCCTTAAAAATATATTCTTTACTAAAAATCACATAGATCCCGTTGATTCGTCAATTCAGCCCATCTTGCAGATAGTAATTTTGCATAATCAACATAGAACAAACCATAACTCCCCAAGGAATATCCATCATTGACTTCAATGAGTAGAAAATCGCCATTACTTGTTCGTCCAAAGTCAATTGAATATCCTGCGGGTGCATTGGTATAAGCATCTACCACTTTTTCAATGATAGCTGCATCATAATTGATTCGCCAATCTCCTCTATAGGGTTTTACACCAATGATTCGATTATATCGAACAAAAACACGCCATTCCGCAATAAAATCGACAGGCTCAGAAACCCAAATAGGAGTATCCCGACTTAAATCACCGCAGCCAATTAAGTCATTTGTATTTTGAATTAATCGTCCTGTAAACTTCTTGCTGACATTGTATGGTTTGACAAATACATTCCAACTTTTTGGATTGTTTGCAATTTTATTGATGGTTGATTTCCAAATTTTTCTACCTAAAAAGGGTTTCAAAATTTCTGGATAATCTATTGGTTTTGGTACAGTTATATTGAGTCGTCGAAGGGCACTATGGATATAATTGATACTGCCTAAAAAAATATGCTCTTCTTCAATCTCAATTGTTTGAATATCAGAAACATGAATGACCTCAAAGCCCATATTATAATAGGCTTCTAAAGCAGTGTAAAAACTAATATTAGAAGCATTGCCTAATTCTAATTTTTCAAAGTAGAGTTTCATGTTTGAATATATTCAACTATTTTATTCTGGTATAACAGATTTTCTAAATCGGTCAAAATAACGCCAGGATTTATCTTTATATATATCGTATTCTATTTCTAATTTATCTGCATAACGTTCTTGAATCCCTTTGACAACTTTCGAGACTTTGCGAAACTCTTTACATGCCCAAAAAACAAGTCGTTTATTATTGCCTGTTTGTCGTCCTAGATTTAGATAACCCTCTGTTGGCTTTAAGGTTACTTGTAATTCATCTTCTAATTCATTCATCAAGTCATAAATAGTCTGATGTGGCATTCCATTCCCTTCTGAACCATCATACGGAATGATTAAATCTAGCATCCAAGGATGTGAAGCTTTTGCATCCCATTCTAAAATTTCTGTATTGATGGTCATCAGTAAATTGTGTCCATTTTCTAACTCCGCTTGAAAAATAGAATGTCCATCTTCATCTGTACTGCCCCAAGTTCCTTCATATTTTTCAATAAACTCCTTTTGTCGCCATATCAAAAAGTCATTCAATTTGATAATAGGAACGAGTTCTTTTTCTACATTTTCAGTTCCTATAATATTTACATTATCAATAATCGTTGCAAAATTCAATTCTCCTAATAAATGATCGAGAAAAATGTATGTTCCATTTCCAATTACATTTTTATCCTTTTCATTATAGTCATCATGGATTACTGTAATATCTATTTCATCAGGATAATTTGGGTTATCATTGGAGTAGAAATGTATATTTTTTGCATTGAACTCATAATTTTGCATCCGAATTCCAGCATTTTCAGCATCAAATTGTGGTTTTAATGCCGAAAACATCCAGCCTTTGATTGATGGAGCAGCAGCTACTAGTTCTTCTGCGAAGATGATATTTTTCACATTACCTTCTGCGGAGAAAATGATTTCTGCTACCTTTTCTTCTGCCATGCCTGCTAATAGAAAAATCCCGTCTTGAAATTCTCCAATTTTACCCAGTATTTTATCTAAAAAATGCTCCTCTATATCCACTTCCCTTTCTTTCAGTACTTTATGTAAGGTCTTTTCGTTTTTTACAAACCATTTCCAAAAATCTGCATAATTGGAGATAGCTTGTTCTTTTTTGTCCCGATAGCTATCAGGGTTAAATATGGTTTTTAGAAAATTCATATTTATTGGTTTTGAACACGTGATACTGAATTTGCTTTGGAAATACCTAAATCTAAAGAGTAGAATAATACATATTCTTAATCATCACTCTACCACCCAAATTTTTCAAATAACTGAGGGCAAATAGCTTTCAATGTTTCAGGCTTATTTTCTTGCCAGTTGAACTCAAAATGAGGATAATTACCTTCTCTAGTTGTAAATTTTTCATAGTCAATATAATCATAAAGGTTTTTTCCTGTTTTATTTTCAAAAGCTTTAAGTGCTACATACCAAAACATTTCAAACTCATAATCATAGGTGTCCGCTCCAACTTCACTACTCAAAGAATCTGGGGTATCTTTTGCTTTGTAAAATACTTCTTTACCCCTAGAAATCACCCAATTTCTAAAATATTCAAATCCATCATCAGAACACCCACCATTAATCAAATAGCCTGCACACCACATTTCAGAAGTATAAGTATCGTATAATAATTTATCGGTTCTCAATCGAAATCCAATCATTTCAGTTGGTGATAATTTAGAAACTTGATGCACTAAATAATCATATTGCTGATCTTGATTTGCGGTATTATCTAACGAGTTTTGTACAATTGTCCAAAATTTATCTTCATCTAACATAGATGATATCATTCCTAAACTTGAAATGTCTAATTTTTCCATTTTTGTAAAAGGTCTTTTGCTTTCATTTGTACAACTCCAAACATTTAAAAGCAGGATAAAAAATAAGATGTTCTGTTTATCCATGAATATCGTTTTGCATTTTACGATGGTTTCCCTTTAGTTCTTATAGCTTGGGATACCGATAGCTATCGGTACTGCCTTCGCAGGAATGACGATTTTACCCCACCACAGTCAATGGCGTTTTAATATGCGGATACTTAACTTGAATATCTCTTAAAATCTCAATACATTTCGCTTTGTCTCCAATAGCAATGGTAGCAGACATTCTATCAATAATATGATTGACCAATCTTGCAGTGTTGGCATCTTTCATGGCTTCAGCGTGTAAGAAAGCTAAAATGCGATCTTTGGCAACTCTTGATTTATTGACTGCCGATAGTACCGTAATAAAAAAGGGTTCTAAGGTGCGTAAATGTTCTAATTTATC
Organism: uncultured Saprospiraceae bacterium; assembly: GCA_964385675.1. GTDB lineage: Bacteria > Bacteroidota > Bacteroidia > Chitinophagales > Saprospiraceae > CAYLSF01. The sequence goes on along the minus strand of CAYLSF010000032.1, from coordinate 13,114 downwards.
CGATGCAAATTCCGTCAAGTAATTGGTCGCAAACAACTGTAAATCAGCACTTGGGTGTTGAGAGAGTTTTAATAAATATTCTTCTCCATTTTCAGATTTAAAGAATTTGGTCATCATTTCTCTTCCGAACGTGCGAATATCGGCTCTTGTGCTATCGCAAATAGAAATCAATAAACGAGGCGTCCAATCTTTTTCGGTGTAGTGTTGTCTAAAATAATCACAACCAAAAGCACGAGAATCATCCCAATCTACATCCAATAAACGAAGGGCTTCTTCTCTTTCATAACGCATTCTACCCACATTGCCTTCAAAGAATCCCCAAGCCGTTTTACGCATTTCTAACACTTGATGATTGCTTAATCGGATGATTTGACCAACCGTTAAATCTGTTGCTTTAATGTTATTTTTCAAAACAGTTGTACCATATTCTTGAGCTGGTAAGTGTTTGGAATTAATTAAACGGAACATTAAGGCTCTATCAATGATATTTAAGAAACCAATCAACTCTTGATTTAAAACAGCCGTCATTTCTACATGACTCCCTTCAAATCGTTCTTTTCGTAACAATACTTTTGCAAAACGCACGACTAACGTCTGACCAACAGGTTCATATTTTTCAATCAAACTATGAACAATCGGACGAACGGCTACTCGAACATCTTCCAATTTAGAGGTATAGAAATTACCCAGTACATCTACCTTTTTCAATAAGGCTTTATCGCTATACTGACCAAAAAGTTGAATACCCAATTGACGAACTTCTGCTTCTTTTGAATCCAATAAAGCAACCATTACATCATCTGGTAAACGCTCTGCTGGAATTTGATGATTCAATAAAATATTGGCCGCAAAAACCTGAGCATTTTTTAATGGATGCGTCAATAAATCTCGCACAACATGAAGACTTAATGTCTTTAATCGCTCTGGAAAAGCAGTTAAAAGCGTTTCGCTGATTTGTGAAAATAAATTAGCATTATCCCCTTCATTTTTGAAATTCATTAAATGTGCAAATGTGCGGACGATAATGGCATTTTGTGTTTGAGTTTCTAGAGTGTTTTGAGTTAACAGGTTACGAATCCATAATCGAACAGAACGATAAGGACTTACAATCCAATTTTTAACCCATTCTGAATTGGTTAAGAAATGAGTGGTGTTTGCTTCAATCCAACCCTCTGCAATCGTACGTGCCGATTTTCTAGGGCTAGTCATCAAAGCACTTACCAACGCTCCATTTGGGTTAGCAGCATCATAGCGTTTTTGAGCTAACTCTACACCGTATTCTGCTATGATTTCTACTTTTTTATTGATAAAATCCAAAATCATTGGAATGTCTAATCGACGCTCTAATGTATCGTATTGTGCATGATTTTTAAAAGAACGAACCGCAAACTCTTGTACAGGCTTTACATCTGACTCTACCATCAAATGCACATACGCTTGTGGCATTTTATCCCATAATGCTGGAAAAGCCTCTTCTCTGTGGTTCGGTGCAGGCATATTTGGTCTAAAAGTACCTTGACAAATCCACTTTGTTTTATCATAATTGAGTTTGTACCGTTGACTATTGGTATGTAAAATTTGATTTAAAATCAAAGAGTCATTATAAGCATCAAAGTGTTGTGTTTCTTTGATGTAGCGACGTTTTTTTGTATCATATCGCCAATTAATAGATTTGCTCGGCTTACGACCATCTTGTTCTTCTGTATGAGCCAGTAAGATTCCCGTTGCTAATTTCACATAGTTCAAATCACCTAAATCTCCTGTACGCTGTAAAGTGCGTAATACTCTACGATTTAGGTAATTTTTGGTTTTATGAGAGTAGGCTACTTTTGGTGTTTTTTTGGCAAATTCAGCCTCAGGCGAAACCCAACTGCCATCAATATAAACTTTACCACCCTTTGCAGGTCGTTGATAAAAAGCATTGGTTTTTTCCAATCGCTTCGCTAAAATTCCAAAGAGTTGACCATCTTGACGAAATTCTGCGGCTTTGAATAAATGGCGTAGATTTCCGAAATATTTAGGCTTTAAAGGAGCTGTTTTCGCAAATTCTACGACCAATTGACGAGCAACAGGATAAGCACTATCTATTAAATATAATTTTTCAACAAACTCAAAATTGGTTCTTTTACTTTTAAATAAGTAATCTTTTAGAATGGTATGTAAGTGTTCAAAGTCCTGATTGACCAAGCCATTATGAAACACCTTTGGCACAGCATTAAATACCTTCTCAATAAAATCTGTTCGTTTTTCCCCTTCTGCTACCGCTAAAATTCCCTCTAACGCAATTCGATTAACGGCTTTATCATCATGGACATAAGCATAATATTGTAAAGCAGCCAAACTTGCGGAATGGCCTTTACCACAACGACCTAAAGCCCAAGCATTACTGTAATGAAAAGGCGTTGATTCAGCATTTTGTGTTAAGTGAACCAAATAGTCTGTTGCTTCTTTTATTTTAAATTCTCCTGCTCGCCAAATCACTCTGGAAAGTGACCATTCTTTTGGTTCAGCATAACGCTCAGGTTGTGCAACTGCTCGCTTTAGGTGGGTTAAAATAGCAGCTTTTTGTTCTGCAAAACCTTCTATAGTTGTGGTTTTGTTGGTCATAATGATATTGAATTAAATACTTTAGTAAAAATTAAAATGTAATTTTTTTGATTAAATTCAGTTCAAAAATACGCAAATAGTTTTAATTTATCAAATTTGTAAGCAATTTTTTGAAAGGAATATTGATTCTTTCTAGAATAGAGCGGAGAGATAAGAGTACAGAGACAGTACTGTCCTGTCCTCAAATAGATTGACCCTAAAAGTTAGTATAGTTTATCTCTATTCTCTCAATAGAATGATCTCTTTTCTCTGTTCTTCTAAATATTTTAAAACGCCACTAACTGATTAAGATCAACTTTTAAATTGACTTCATACATATTTTCAGAAGGTCTAAAGATTAAAGCATGGTGGTTAGGGAAATAAACTTCCAATCGTTCTTTTACATTTTGAATGCCTATACCATGAGATTTGATTTGCCGTTTGTATCGCTTTGAGGAAATGGTATTTTTTACCGTAAAATATAGTATATTATTTTCAATATTTAACGCACACTTAATCCAACCTTCAGGATTATCCATAGCGTCTCCATGTTTGATGGCATTTTCAACAAAAGGCTGTAATAACATTGGTGGAATTTCAATATTGACTTTTTGAGTCTCCGACACCTTATTTTCAAAGGTAATATTCAGTTCATCTAAATAAATGACTTTTGAAAAATGAATATAGTTTTCTAAAAATTCGATTTCTGTTTGTAAGGAAATAACGCTTTCTTTTCCTTTCCCCAATAAATAACTCATTAGATCAGATAATCGGAGTAAGGCAAAATCAATTTTATCACTTTGTAATAAAGCTAGGTTATAAATGCCGCTAATCGCATTAATTAAGAAATGTGGATCGGTCTGAGCTTTCAAGAAACGCATTTTGGTATTTTGCAATGCAAGTTGAATATTTTGGTACTCTAATGCTTTTTGTTTGGCTTGAGCTTGTTCGTTTAACATTTGGAGTTTGAGTTGCTGTTTTTGATACCATTCATCTATGATAATTACAGGCGTTACCACGAAAAAAATACCAATACTTCCTACCGTAATGCCCAAATAGTAAGAGATAGAAAATGTTCCATTTCTATCTAAAAAACCACCATTCACAAAAGCGTTATAAGCCTTTTGAGCTAATTCTTCATTGTAAATAAAGGGAAAGTACATTTCTACATGAACAGGACTACTCATCATAGCATCAATACTAAATCGCATGAGTAAATTAATGGTCAATAGGCTAATAGCACCGATAGTATACCAACTATATTGTTGAGTAGCAAAAAATTGAGGATATAACCAATAAAGATTGGGATAAATTAAAATGGCAAATGGAATACAATGCAATAGGGTTCTAGTGATACAATAATCGAAATATCCTGTCAAAGTTGCACTCGTTGAAATACTATCGAAAGCAATCAATAAGATCCAAAAGAAGATATTAGAAAATATAACAACTTGCTTTCTGGAGAAAGGAGCTGGTTTTAAGTTAATATAATCTTGTTGAGTTGTTTTCAAAATGTATAAGGATTCAATTGCTAGTGGATGATTTGATTTCAAAATCGAATTCAAAATAAGTGTAATATATTATCTCTGCAATAATGACCACTTTTTTATTGAAATTATCCAAATTCTAATTTTAGATAGTCCTCCTAAAAATTTATTTCTACCTTACTCAATAATTTTGAATTTTGAATGAGAATTTTTGAATGAATAAAAATCAATTATAATCACGTATGTCAAAAAAATCAAAAATAAAAGCCATACTCATTGATGATAATAAAATCCATTTATCAAGTTTGATGATATTATTGCAACGACATTGTCCTGAGATTGAGATTTGCGATACTTGTCGTTCGGCGGCTGAAGGCTTGGAATCCATTACGATGCATCAGCCTAACTTAATATTTCTGGATATTCAGATGGAACATGAGATAGCGGGATTTGAATTGCTAGAAAAAACGCCTGAACGCACTTTTGATGTGATTTTCACAACGCAACATGATATTCACGCTCTCAGAGCTTTTGAAGTGTATCCAATTGATTTTTTAGTGAAACCTATTGATCCGAATCGGTTGAAAAGAGCTGTGAACATTGTAAAAGAACGAAATATTCCAATTCTTTCGGAAGGACTGCTAGATGGTATCAAAGACGTTTATACCAATACAGAGCAGATTCATCCTGTGATTCCGATTCCAACCATGCAAGGTTCTGAGTTTATTAAAGTAGCGGACATTATCCGATGTGAAGTAGCAACCCATAAGGGTAATCGAACGCTATTTTATTTAAAATCACAAAAAAAGCCAATTCTGTGTTCTAAAACACTAAAGTATGTAGAAAGTGATTTACTACAAGGTCATGCTTTTTGTAGGATTCATCAGAGTCATTTGGTTAATCGAGTGCATCTCAAGTCTTATATCAAAGATGCAGGACAGCAGCCACAACAAGTCAATACTAAACCCGCAGCAGGCGGCTGGTTAACTATGGTAGATAATGCGATATTGCCTGTTTCAAAGGCTGGGAAAAAAAGATTATTAGGATAGAAAGCGAAATAGTTGAAGATAATTTCACAAAAAAATTCTATTCGCACACCAAAATTAATTTTTCATACATCTAGCCTAATATAAACAACAAGAAAGCAGAATATCTTTCCGTTTATAAACAAGACAACAAACAATTAGTACAAACAACTTTTTCATCACAAGACAGGATTTACAAGATTAACAGGATGTGATTTATATTGTAAGTTTTGTTTTATGAACAATCACTAAAAACAACTTTTTCATGAAAGTATTAAGTCTTATCCAATACCTATCTATTGGTGCAATTGCCATTTTAATTGGTCTTCCTATTTCTACTTCTACTTCTACCAGCATCATTTCAAAAGACAAAAAAGAACTTTTCGGAGGGAAAAAATCCAAGAAGCTATTTAAGAAATTTATCAAGAGTTTCCCAAGTGAAGGTTTACCATATAAGGTAGATCAAGCTCAATTATTGAAATATAAAATAAATGCTAAAATGACTCGCGAGGAAATAACAGCTTTAATGGTCAATGAAATTCCTGATGAGTTTTCAGCTTATGTACCGGGTTTAAATCAAGGAAAATTTTCAAGAATGGGTCCTTCGACTTATCGTTTTGAGCAATTATTGGCTCAAACAGATAACATAGTAGCAGTTGTGATTTCAAAATCTAGGGGCTATCGTTCTAATCCTTCTTTCTTGCTTTACACTTATTCCTCTAAAGGGAAATTATTAACCACAAAGCAGTTAGGCTGGCGTTCATACAATAGTATTACAACGGCTTCTATTGATAAGGATTTGAGCATAGAAGTTAGTACACATAGCATCGTCAGAGAAAAAAATATTGACGATCATAATCAAATCGTTCCGCAGGAACGATTAAAGTTGAAAAGTACAATTAACTATGTATTAGATAAAAAAGAGGGCGTTGTAGAAGGTACAAAATATGCTTCTGCTCAACCTCAACAACAAAAGGTTAAAGAATTAGCGGTTTGGGATTATTAAACAATGGGGCAAGCCACCATTGAATTAAATACTCCTATGATTTTAGTAAAAATTATCAAAGAATCTTTACAATTATAGATATAAAAAAGGTTTGAGCAATTGCTCAAACCTTTTTTAGTATTAGCGTGTAAACTAATCTCCAAAATTCCTATTTTGCTAGTATGAAAGATCAAATATTAGCATTAGAAAAAACGAGTCGATTACTAGAACCGACAACGCAAGATCGAAAAATATGGAGTGAGCAATTGCAAACCTATCTCAATCAATTTTTTAAAAATAATGATGACCCTGATGAACCCTTATTTTATGATAAAAAGCCTGTTCAACAACCGTATGATAATTTTCAACATCCTATTTCCTTTGAAAATATGCTTCAATATTTTCAAGAGAAAGTGATAGAAGAAGCCCTCAATCCTGCATCGGGGCGGCACTTTGGATATATTCCTGGTGGTGGGGTGTATGCTTCTTCAATTGGCGATTATTTAGGGGCAGCGACCAATAAATATGTTGGACTATATTCTGTTGCACCCAATGCTGTGCAAATTGAAAATAACCTAATTGAATGGATGGCGGAGCTAATGGGATTTGATAGAGAAAAAGCTGGAGGAAGTTTAGCATCGGGTGGAAGTATGGCAAATCTAACAGGAATCGTAGCGGCTAGAGATGCTAAATTGAGTTTGAAGGATTATCATAGAGCGGTGATTTATATGACGAATCAAACGCATCATTGTGTGCATAAAGCCTTACGAATTGCTGGGTTTGTGGCGAATGAATCGCATCAAGTGGGTAATATCCATTATATCGAAATGGATGAGCGATATAATTTAAAAATGGATAAACTACAAGAGGCAATTGAACAAGACAAAGCAGCAGGAAAATTACCATTTATGGTGGTTGGAAATGCAGGGACGACTAATTTTGGTAGTGTCGATCCGTTATATGAAATTGGACAAATTTGCGAAAAGGAAGATTTATGGTTTCATGTAGATGGAGCGTATGGGGCTTATTTTATGTTGTCCGATTATAAAGAGGAACTTAAAGGAATTGAATTAGCGGATACCATTGTAATGGATGCACACAAAACGCTCTTTTTGCCTTATGGATTAGGGGCTTTAATAGCCAAAAATAAGGAATATTTATTCAATGCGTTTTATTATCAAGCGAATTATATCAATGAAAGTAATGACTTAAAATATTCTCCTGCGAATGTTTCTCCTGAATTAACGAAACCGTTTCGAGGGTTGCGTCTATGGATTCCTTTGAAGCTGCATGGTGTTGCTCCTTTTGCAGCGGCTTTGAATGAGAAGATATTATTAGCTCGGTATTTTTATCATCAATTATGGGAGTTAGAAGGGTTTGAATTATCACCTTTTCCACAGCTTTCTGTCTTTGCCTTTCGCTATATTCCAAATCATTTAAAAGGCAATGAACAAGCCATCAATAGGTATAATCAACAAAAAATGAATGAGATAGTCAAAGGGGGGGAAGTATTTTTCTCTGGCACAATGGATAATGGAAAGTTTTGGATAAGAGTAGCAGTAGTGGTTTTTCGGACACATTTGGAAGAGGTAGAACGGGCTATTCGAGTGATTAAAAAGACTTTAATCGTAGAATAAAAATAGCCGCAGCATCTGCTACGGCTAGAAAAGGCAATAACCATTTATTATATACACCGACCATGAATGTTCTAAACTGCTACACCCAACGTATGGGCTTGAATAGATAAAATGGGAGTCTTAGCATGATAAATCAACTTTTTAGAAATACTATATTGGAATAACTCTTTCCAAAAACTACGCTTATGCACGACCATTGCCATTAAATCTACCTCACTATCCTCAATATATTCTAACAATGTTGATTCTATATCTAATCCATCCAACACAAAATAAGAAACGTCTTTACCTCGAAATTTGGATTCAAGTTTTTGCATACTCCCCTTAAATTGATTGGTATGAAAAATATCAACATTCACACAAACCATATGAGCATCAAACAGCTTTGCAAAATCAAGGACTTGTTCCATACCCTCTATATTATCCTCACTAAAATCCGTTGCCATGGCAAATCGATCAAGTTTACCATCAAATTTTGCAGCCTTAGGCACACTTAATACAGGGCAATTTGCATTTTCCATGACTTCACCCGTTTTTGAACCAATGAAAATTTCTTTTAGCCCACTTGCTCCTTCTGTTCCCATAACAATTAAATCTACTTCCTCTTTTTCTGCCACTTCCAAAATGGTTTGTACAGGACTGACACCTAATACAAGTGCATGTTTCATTTCGATATGCCCTAAAAAGTTTTTTTCTGCTATAGCTCTCAAACTTGGTAAGGCTGCTCTATAATTTTCAAATTCTTGTATATCTACGTTTTGATAAAAAACATAAAGGCTAGTTGGAAAGGTAAAGCCTTCGGGTACAACTACCTCAGGTAATTCATAGGTATGAAGCGTTATGATTTCAGCTTGCATTTTATCAGCTAATTGTAAGGCATAAATAAAGGCATTATTAGCCGTATCGGAGAAATCGGTTGGAAATAGTATTTTTTTCATAGTCAACGTATTTTGATGTTTTGTTTAAATTATACTACAATCTACGATGACTGAAACTGGAAAAAACTGACTTTTATCAATTAAGTATGATGACTTTTGTTAGAATAGAGAACTAAAAACTACTGTGGACTTCAATAGATAGTTTATAATAATTTCAAAACCGATACACACAAATCCTGTCTTCTTTCCAAATCACCAATCGATTTTTTTGAACTAAGATTTGTTCTGAGGCTTTAATTGTTTGAGGTAATTGAATGGCTGTAGTCGTTAAGGCAGCTAAATCAAATTGGAAAAATTGATTGCCTTGTTGATAAAATAGGGTATTATGAAAAATATTAAACTCTTGTACGCCTATTAAATCAAATTGACTAATCAATTGCCCAAAGGCATCAAATTGAAAAATGCCTTGTTTAGGGTCATTTAACCAAACTGTATTATTTCGTTCTATCAATTTAATTGGCGTGATACCGTTATAAAATTGCTGACTCAAATCCGTTTTGATAGAAAAAGAACGCTGTAAAATATTTATTTTATTTAAGGTAAAATCTAACTCATTGTATAACCACAATTGATTATCAGAGGCCATTCCTAAAGCATTGGTTTGTATTAGACTTTCTTCAAAATCAGAAAGATTTATACTTTGTAGTTCACTTAACGTCCTATCAAGTACAACAACTTGTAAAAAATCGGGATAGTACAATAAAATTTGAAAAGGATTGGTCACGTCCATATAGGAAATTTGACCATACTGATTATCATCATACTCGAATTGTACTTTTCCTTGTGTTGTATATTTGTATAAAATATTCTTATCATCTACGATATAGACATTATGTAATTTGTCTAAAGTAACATAAACAGCTTTTTGAGGAATAGAAAATAGTAATTCAAACGTTGTAGTGTCTTTTTTAGGAATAGAAATTGAATCCAACGGTGATTGAGCATAAACAGATAACCCTACGCTCCACAAAATAAAAACCAATAAACATGCTGTGTTACTTTGTGTCATCATTAATATTATTCAGAATGAATTCCAAAAACGGTTGTCTCTTCATTTTCAAAAAATTTTACTTCCATCTTTTCCCCATCAAAAACCGCATAAGAGTTATAACTCATCCATTCTCCTAAATTAATATAACGGCTATGTCCATTTTTCAGTATGGTATCAATAGGTAAATGTCGATGACCAAACACAAAATAGTCAGCGTCAACGGTTTCACTCTTTCTATTCGCATATAAATACAACCATTCTTTGTCTTGACCCAACCATTTTTGGGCAGCAGGTTGATGTTCTCGACTTCTATTCGACCAAAAGTTCGCCAAGCCAATCCCAAAGTTGGGATGTAATCGAGCAAAACACCATTGGAAAAACCGATTACTAAATATTTTCTTTAAAAACTTATACCCATAATCATCTGGCCCAAGTCCATCACCATGTCCAATAAAAAATTTTTTACCTTTAATTTCTCGCTCAATGGGTTTGCTATAAATAGGAATATCAAATTCGGTTTCAAAATACCGAAACATCCACATATCATGATTACCCTTAAAAAAATAGATGGGAATACCTCTATCTCGAAGTTCAGCTAGTTTACCCAAAAACCGAACATAGCCTTTGGGGATAGCTTCTTTGTATTCAAACCAAAAATCAAATAAATCGCCCACCAAATAAATCGCCTCTGCATCTGCTGCTATATGGTCTAACCATCGTACTATCCGATTTTCACGCTCCCGAGTGTGTCGCATCAAATGAAAATCAGATGCAAAGTAGATTTTGGACATTTTAAGTTAGTGGTTAGTGATTAGCGGTTAGTAACTAGTTTTGACTAACCACTAGCCACTATAAAACTAATCACTAAAGATACTTATCAACTGGAGTGTAAGGTAAATTAAAGGCTTCTGACACGCCTTTATAAACTACATCTCCTTGTATTACATTTAACCCTTTTGCTAAGGCAGCATCGTCTTGACATGCTTTTTTCCAACCCTTTCCTGCTAACTGAAGCACATAAGGAAGCGTAGCATTTGTCAAAGCAATCGTAGAAGTGTAAGGCACGGCTCCTGGCATATTGGCTACAGAGTAATGCACAACATCATCTATAATATAAATTGGTTCAGCATGAGTAGTTGGTTTAGTGGTTTCAAAACAACCGCCTTGATCCACAGCTACATCTACGATAACCGTACCTGGACGCATTTCTTTCAGCATAGCACGAGTCACCAATTTAGGTGCTTTTGCCCCAGGAATTAATACCGCACCAATAATTAAATCGGATTCTCTAATATGCTTTAGAATGGTGTATTGACTTGACATTTCTGTATTGACATTTGCTGCCATTACATCATCTAAGTAACGAAGTCTTTGTAAATTAATATCTAAAATGGTTACCATTGCCCCTAATCCTGCTGCCATCTTTGCGGCTTGTACACCCACAATTCCTCCACCGATAACTAATACTTTAGCTGGTGCAACCCCTGGTACGCCACCTAGTAAGATACCACGTCCTTTCATTGGTTTTTCAAGGTATTTTGCTCCTTGTTGAATAGACATTCTTCCTGCAACCTCAGACATCGGAATTAATAACGGCAAGGAGCGATCTGATTTTTCAACTGTTTCGTAAGCTATACAAACAGACTTGCTATTAATCATTGCGTGTGTTAATGGCTCGCTAGACGCAAAATGAAAATAGGTGAAAACCAATTGATTTTCCTTTATGAGATTATACTCAGGTGCAATCGGCTCTTTTACTTTCACAATCATTTCAGCAATGTCATATACTGCTTCAATGGTCGATAATTGTTGTCCACCTGCATCAATATATTCTTGATTTTCAAAACCACTTCCTACCCCTGCATTCGCTTGAAAATAAACGGTGTGACCTCTTTTAGTTAATTCCATCACACCTGCTGGTGTAAGCCCTACTCGATTTTCATTATTTTTAATCTCTTTCGGTAATCCGATAATCATAATGGCTGTTTTTTAGTATAAAATAAATTCAATAAGGGAACAAAGATAAGGTGAATTCAAATAAAAAACATACTTTCAAGATTTCGTATTTTACGGATAAGGAGTAGAATTTCGTAAAATATTTTGGATTTTGCCCCTCTTTTTATCTAAAGACTTAATTAATTTATCTAAAACAAAGTAGATTACAACATAGAAGTCTTTATAATACAATAGAAACGAAAACCAATAGATGATTTATTCATCAGCAAACTAAACTAGATGGAGTCATTCGAAGCATCAGATAATTGTTATAACTGTGGGGCAACATTAGCTGAAGGAGCTAAGTTTTGTCACGAATGTGGTCAAAAACGAACAACAGGTAAGATAACCGTTGGACGTATTTTAGGTGACTTTTTGGAAAACTATTTCAATATTGATGCAAAACTCCCTCGAAGTATCATTCCGCTATTGTTTCAGCCAGGAAAACTCACGAAAGAGTATTTTCAAGGAAAGCATAAATCCTATATTCTTCCTGTTCAGTTATTCATTGTTACGGTTGCTCTATTTTTTGCGGTTTTAATCTATCAAAATAAAGATTATGCCACGGGTCTAAACTATCAGGGGTTTCATAACGATATGATTGAGCGAATAGGAAGAGATTCTGCTCGCTATAAAGTAGATTCATTACTATCAAAAGTTAAAATACAAATTGATGATAGTCGATCCGAAAGGGTTATAGATTCTATATTTAATGATTTTTTAATCGTTGATAGTACGTTAAATTTTGATACTATAAGGCTAAATATTAATCCTACATCAATACAGACTGTAGATGAAGGATATATAGGCGATGTAAATATTGCAACTAAAGATATAGCCCTACTCGAAGCAGACTCTATTATCACTAAATATAAGGTGACGAGATTTTGGGATAAATTACTACTTCGACAGGCCATCAAAACTATGAAAAATGAGAAGAGTTTCTTTAATGATTTAATGGAGAAGTCTTCATGGATGTCTATTTTTTTAATGCCGATTTTTGCATTGATGTTATATTTACTTTATATAAGACAAAAACGATATTATGTAGAGCATTTAATTTTTGCATTTCACTTTCATGCTTTATTATTTTTAGTGCTAACGGCTACGCTATGGATGAATGCTTATGAAAATAATACGGTAGCTAATATTTTACAATGCTACAGTATTATCTACCTATATCTTGCCATTAAAAATTATTATAATCAGAGTTATCTAAAGACTACATTGAAATTCTTTTTATTGCTAATCTCCTATATTGTTATCATAGCGATATCCTTTCTTATTACGATTATGATTAGTTTGCTTCTACTGTAAAAGCAGTATGATTTGTGACAAGTTTTTTTGAATAATGTTATTGTGTAAAATATGCTTTGAGGTCATTTACTTTAAGTTGTATTTTTATCGGCAGATTTGGTTTTAGATGCAAAGTTTAATATTATTTGATTTAAATTTAACGGAACGAAGAAA
>CAYLSF010000031.1:0-18076 GCA_964385675.1 uncultured Saprospiraceae bacterium | reverse complement strand
TTAAATTTAGACGATTTCAATTTTTTGACGAATAGCGGGTTATTCTAAAAGAATTGAAAGAAGTATAAAATTAAATTTATAGTAATCCCGATAGCTATCGGGAGCGTAGGTTATTTTTTCGTAGTCCTTTACTTATATAAAGTACATTTTCTTAAAAAGTAACACTAATCCTACTTATATTATTCATCATCGAAATCAACCTAAGTATATATACACATTTGACTACAAATTATAGTCAAATATGTGCATATTCCTTCTATTCAAATAGATGAATTAACAAATCATTTTAGTTTTTTTAAGAGAAAGACCTACTATAGCTACAAATAGATTAGCAAAGGTGTTATTCTACAGCAGAGTAAATTCACAAAAAGTTATCCTAGGGTTATAAAATATTCCTCAAGTAAAGCGAGGACTATTTAAAAGGACTATGGCAAAATATGGTTATACTCTTAATCCAAAATCATAAATCCAACATCCGAAATCATAACGTATTACATCACCTTAGCCCCCACCAAATTCACTTCCGACGGATACACCGTACTTTTTATTTTTAAGGTATCAAATACCGCTTGCATGGCTTTTCCAATGGCTTCGGCTTCTAGGTTACTTTGACTCATCGCAAAAATAGTAGGGCCAGCCCCCGAAATACTACAACCTAAAGCCCCTGCATTCAGGGCAGCTTCTTTGACTTGGTAAAAGCCTGGAATTAATTTGGAGCGTTGCGGTTCTATCATCACATCTTCTAGGGCCGTTTTCACCAAATTAAAATCACTATTCATCATGCCGACAATAAAAGAACTCATATTCGCCGCTTGTTGAATCGCTGTTTTTAAAGGAACAGTATCCGATAAAACGGCTCTAGCATCTGCCGTTAGGATTTTGATATGTGGATAAATCAAGGTAATGTATAAGCCCTTAGGCGTATAAATTCTATTGATCACCAAATCTTTATTGGACGTAATTAAAATCATACCGCCTAATAAGGATGGAGCGACATTATCCGCATGATAGGATTTAGAGGCAACTTGTTCGCCTTGCATCGCAAATGGCAACAATTCTTTTTTAGAGAGTGGCCGACGTAAAAACTCATTCACGGCATACGCCCCGGCTACTGCCGAAGCTGCACTTGACCCCAATCCACTACCCGCAGGCATTTTCTTCCGAATCTCTAGCTCGACGCCAATATCCGTTTTTAAATGATCCAAAACGGCTTGTGCCGCTACGCCTGCTGTATTTTTAGTGGGGTCATAAGGCAATCCTTTCCCCCCTGTAATCTTAGAAATGGTTACGCCTTTTGTCCTAGAGGAGCGAATCACAATTTCATCTCCTGGACGCTCTAAACATACTCCCAACGAATCGAAGCCCACAGCTACATTTCCTATGCTGGCTGGAGCAAAAACTTTTATACCTGACATTTACGGTGAACGATAGACGGACGCTTTGCTTGACGACAGACGGACGCTCGTTCCTCGCTTGACGATGAACGGACGTTTCGCTTCGCTACACTTGACGATGGACGAGTGGCAACTTTATCACCTTAGTCATCATCAATGAAAAAGCATCCTATTTAATAATTAAGAATCCACTTTCAAGAAAGAGCATAGCGACTTGCTCGCCTCTGTCAAAGTTACAATCCCGATAGCTATCAGGAATTTGTCAGTCGTCAGTCGTCAAGCGAAGCGTTCGTCTAGCCTCTCGTCCGCTGCTTACTCTTGATTAAATTCTTCAAAGAGGCTCTTATCTTTTCAGTTTTATCTTCTAGTTGTTCTAGTAATGATTGATTAATGTACCCAATTTTAAAGGCAATATGTAATTGTGTAATCACTTCTGCGGCGGATCCTTTTGCTACATTCAAGTAATAAATAGCTTCCTTATCCGACCCTCGCTCATCTCCTTCCGCAATATTTGATGCAATAGAGACTACTGCTCTTTGTATTTGGTTACTGAGTCCATAATCCTTTGAAAATGGCTCTTTTCGTGTAATACGGTAAATGTTGGCAGATAAACTCACGCTATCTTGCCAAACTCTTAGTTTTTTGAAGTTACCCATGGTTTGACGGTTGACGGACGCTTTGCTTGACGATGGACGGACGTTTCACTTCTCTGCACTTGACGGTAGACGAATGGCAACTTTGTTGCCTTGACGATTTACAAATGCGAGCATCCTATTAAAAAATTATATCGATAACAAATATAAAAAGAAAGTCACTTTACTATTTCTATTTCCCGTCAAAGTTACAAAGTAATTGTTCGTCAGTCGTCTATCGTCAAGCGAGGAACGAGCGTCCGTCTTTCATTATATCAATAACAAATATAAAAAGAAAGAGCAAAACGACTTTCTATTCCCCGTCAAAGTTACAAAGTAACTGTCCGTCAGTCGTCCATCGTCAAGCGAGGAACGAGCGTCCGTTCTTCGTTATAAAAGATTTCCAATTGATATAATTTCAGCAAAAACGCCTGCGGCGGTTACCTCTGCACCCGCTCCTGGCCCTCTAATCACGAGGGGGCGTTCTTTGTATCGCTCGGTGGTGAAGACAATCATATTATCACTACCACTTAGGCTATAAAATGGATGATTGGCATCAACCGCTTTTAAGGCAATACTGGCTTTCCCATTATCTAAGGTAGCAATAAAGCGTAATTTTTTGTCTTCTGCTGCCGCAGCACTTGAACGCTCCTCAAAGATGTTATTAGCCGCTTCTAAGGCTTCAAAAAATTCGGGAACGGTTGGTGCAGCATTACACTCGGGCGTTAAAATATCTTCTATTTCAACATCTGCGGCTTCTAATGGAATACCCGATTCTCTGGCTAAAATCAAGAGTTTACGGCGAACATCTGAACCACTTAAATCATCTCTTGGATCGGGTTCCGTATAACCTAATTCACGGGCTTGCCCTACCACATCGCTAAAGCGAACACCTTTTTTGAAAGTATTAAAAATAAAGGATAACGACCCCGAAAGGACGCCTTCTATTTTTAGAATCTGATCCCCACTATTAATTAAATCTCGTAAGGTAGATAATACAGGTAAACCTGCCCCTACATTGGCTTCAAAACGGTATTGAACGCCTCGTTTTCTAGCGATTTGCTTTAAGGAATGATAGCTTTTATATGCCGAAGAAGCAGCCAACTTATTCGGTGTAGAAATGGAAATACTCGAATCTAAAATCTGAGCATATTCGTCTGCAATTTCTGCATGAGCGGTATTATCTACAAAAATACTATTGCGTAAATTCAAGGCTTTCATTTGGTCAATAAATGCCTGAATATTTTTGTCTACACCACTTTGTTGTAAGGCAGATGACCAATCCGATAAGTCAATCCCTTTTCGCTCAAATACCATTTTTTTACTATTCGATAAGGCAACAACTCGAATTTCGAGTGTATGATGTTCTCTAAGGTAAGCGGCTTGTTTTTGAATTTGTGCCAATAACGTTCCCCCTATCAATCCAACCCCCACAATAAACAAGTGCAAGACCTTCGCATCTTCATCAAAAAAGCGTTCGTGTAGGGCATTTAGGGCTTTAACTTCATCTGATTTACGAATCACCGCAGAAATATTTCGCTCTGATGATCCTTGTGCAATGGCAATGATATTAATACCATTTTTACCCAATGCCTGAAACATCTGCCCTGACATCCCTGAACGATATCGCATATCTTCGCCAATCGCTGCAATCACACATAAATCTCGCTCAATGCGTAAGGGCTGAATGGTTTTTGAACTAATTTCAAATTGGAAGGCAATTTCAATATGTTTCTTTGCTAAATCTGCTTTTTCTGGCTTAACCGCAAAACTGATGGAATGCTCAGAAGAACCCTGCGTTATTAAAATGACATTAACGCCATTGCGAGCCAATGCACTAAATAAGCGGGCTGCAATACCGGGTACACCAACCAAACCACTTCCTTGTAGCGTCAATAGCGATACATTTCCGATAGAAGAAATTCCTCGAATTGGATTTTCTGTGGGTTGATGCACTTCACTAATGAGTGTTCCCTCAAAATCGGGTTGAAAGGTATTTTTAATACGTAAGGGAATCAGTTTATCCAAAGCGGGTTGAAGCGTCGGAGGATAAATGACCTTTGCTCCAAAGTGCGACATTTCCATCGCTTCGGAGTAAGTCATGCTTGGCAGACTAAATGCTTCCTTTACCTTACGAGGATCCGCCGTCATTACTCCGTTCACATCTGTCCAAATTTCAATCACTTCTGCTTCCAATGCAGCAGCAAAAATAGCTGCGGTATAATCCGAACCGCCTCGTCCTAGCGTAGTTGTTAAGCCTGTTTCCGTTGCTCCAATAAACCCTGTAATCACTTGAATGGCGTCGCTTGACGCAAATCGGTTTTGTATATTTTTGTTGGTCGTAGCAAAATCAACTTTTGCAGCACTAAAGTTTTTATCAGTTTGAATAACTTGACGAGCATCCAAATATGCTGCATTCAATCCTGCTGAACGCAATGCTGCCGCAATGATAAATGCTGAATTACGCTCTCCAAAGCTAGATACCAAATCCATCGTTCGCAAACTCGCCTCTTGTACCAAGTAGATACCTTGCAATAGATTTTCTAATTTTTGAAACCCTTCTTCTACTTCTGATATGGTTTTCGTCAGTTCTGTTCCCGTCAATAAGGCGTTCACTGCCGTTAAATGTCTTTCTTTAAATGCGGCTAATTGATCCACATAGGTCTTATCACCTTTTTCTGCTAATCGGCTCATGTTCAACAACATATCGGTAACACCGCCAAATGCAGAAAAGACTACACCAAACTTAATGTCTCGCTTGTGGTAATTTTTCAATATGTTGACTACGTTTTGTACTCGTTCTGCCGTAGCCACCGAAGATCCACCAAACTTTAATATTCTCATCGCTCCAATTTAAAAATGAAGCCGCAAAGTTAGATAATCCCACGTAAATGAAAGGTTTTAAAATAGATTTGTTAGTTGAATTGGGCTTTTTTTGATAAAATGGTAGAGAATGGAGTTATTTATTGTGGATTTGGAAATGAATCCATCATTTATCTAAAAAGTATCCAAGATTTCCCTAACTATAATTTTTCAGTATATTTGGATATGTATTTAGACCTATATCTCGATAAAGAAACCTTATTAGATAAAGAGTTAGAATATCTTACTCAAAATGCTTTGAAGATAACCGAACTAAAGTTTTTATGTAATCCTCCACTAGATAGCATACCATCTTTACCTAAAATATTATTCAAACTTAAAAATCTTGAGCGTTTATCGTTTAGTTCATATTGCATTCCTCTAACAAAGCAATTTTTAAATAAAGTACATTGTTTTACGAAACTTAAGTTTTTGGGTATTCATAATGGTATTAAACAACCCATTTTTTTGCCCTCTAATTTTTTCAAGTTTGAGCAATTAGAAACATTGAGTGTCATTGGATTTTCTTTTGAAGATACAAAGGACTTTACACTTGGTAAAATAGAAAAGCTTACCAAGCTCTTACTATTCTTTTATCACAAAAATGATTTGTCTGAAACATTATTAATAAATGCTAAAAATCTCAATAATTTAAGACTGAGTAATAATTATCTACCTAATGATGTATTTTATCCTTGTACGAATTTAAAATCTTTAGAGATTGATATGGGCTATTTAAAAAAATTACCAATATCACTAGCTAACTTGACCAATTTAGAAGAATTGAATATCACTTCAATCGAAATAGAATCATATCCTTTTTATTTGGAAAACTTATCTAAATTGAAAAAATTAAGCATACATCAAAGCATTTTTGGAGAGAAACCTAAAGAACTAAAAGTGAAGAAAGTACCCGAATTTGTCTATCAGTTAAAGGAATTAGAAATATTACACGTCTGGGATATGGATGAATCTGATGCCCCTTTATTATTAGATGCCTTACCCAGATTAAAATCGGATAGATTATTTTTCAAGTTAACCTATTAGAGTTCATGATGTAATCGAATCCTGTAATAAAACAAAGGATCTTGATTGGGTAGTGTGTAAGGTTTTTTAACATTCTGAGTTTGATTGAAAATCAAAAGAGGATTTGAAGATAAGGAAACCACATCCCCAATTTTATAGTCACGCTTAGAAGAAACGATTAATTCTGCTTTATCTTTTTTTATGACACAGCTATAGACATGTTCACTATCTCTTTTATCATATTCTGCTTTATTTGAGTATAATACATCTAAATAGAGTAATCCTGCATACTGACCTATCGAAGTCTTATCGGTAATTACGCCAACTAATTCTAAATCAAAGTTTTCCAATAGCAAATCCCCCTTTTCTGTATTATACTGAACCAATAGAATAGACATTGTTATAATAATGCTCATCCCTGCAAACAAATACCAATTTTGTTTAAATGCTTCTATCATAATGTAGGTATAATGATGTAAAAATAACTATCCCTCCCCAAATGCCCGACTCTACGCTAGAAATAACAAATTATATAGCTGTTTAATTCCGAATGATATTTTAAAAAAATGATTTAAAAATCAACTTATGGCTAACTATACTTTTATAATCAGCCATAAGTATGTATTTTTATAGACTTATGGCTAGTTATAGGTAAAATAAAATAATTAATGATGTCAAAATTAGTTGGTCGAACGCAAGAAATCAAGATTTTAAAAGATTTATATCAAAGTAATCGCTCGGAGTTTGTTGCTTTATATGGACGTAGAAGGGTTGGTAAAACTTTTTTGATAAAAGAGTTTTTCAAGAATCAATTTACTTTTCAAGTCACAGGATTATCCCGACCAAATTTTCAGTTGCAAATCAATAATTTTCACACTACACTTGGTCGATATGATGAGAAAATGCAACAAAAATCTAAACCGACATCGTGGTTTGAAACCTTTCAATTGTTGATTGATTATTTAGAAGCTCATCCTCATGAAAGAAAAGTTGTTTTTATTGATGAGTTACCGTGGTTAGATACGCCTAAATCTGACTTCATTAGTGCCTTGGAGCATTTTTGGAATGCTTGGGCATATTATCGAGATGATGTATTGTTGCTTGTTTGTGGTTCTGCTACTTCTTGGATGATTAATGAGTTAATCAATAATCATGGTGGACTGCATAATCGGGTGACAAAGCGATTGCATTTACAACCTTTTACGCTTAAAGAAACGGAAGCCTTTTTAAAGCAAAAAGGTGGGGTGTATGATCGGTATCAAATCGTTCAACTCTATATGGCGTTGGGTGGTATTCCTTTTTATTTAGAACAAATTGACCCTTCAAGGAGTATTAGTCAAAATATTGACACCTTGTTTTTTAGTCAAGGAGGTACATTGAGGGGAGAGTTCAATAACCTTTTTCGCTCTTTATTTAAAAAACATGAACGACATGTTACCATCATAGAAGCATTGGCTGCTAAATCACAAGGATTGGATAGAAAAACATTGGTCAAAATAACGAAATTAAGGAGTGGTGGTACACTAAGTAAAATTTTATTAGAATTAGAAGAATGTGGTTTTATCAAAAAATACCTTCCTTTTGGCAAGAAGAATCGGAATAGTTTATTTCAATTAACCGATCCCTATGCCTTATTTTATTTAAAGTTTGTCAAAAACAGTAAGGCTGCTGGAGAAGGCTCATGGCTAGCTCAAATCGATCAACCTAAATGGCGTTCTTGGAGTGGGTATGCTTTTGAATATATATGTTTTTATCATTTAAGTTTAATTAAAAAAGCATTGGGTATCAGTGGTATTTATACGGAAATATCTTCTTGGAAAAGTCAAAACGCTACGAATGGTGCTCAAATAGATATGGTGATTGATCGCAGAGATCGAGTGATTAATATTTGCGAAATAAAATTTTCAGAAAATACTTTTACGATTAATAAGTCTTATGCTGCCAACCTTAGAAATAAAGTAAGCACTTTTCGACAAGAAACAAATACTAAAAAAGCATTGTTTCTGACCTTTATTACCACATTTGGACTCAAACAAAATCAACACGCACTAGGTTTGGTACAGAATAATTTAACTATGGATGATTTGTTTCAGTAGAGACATTGCAATGCAACGTCTCTACCTGTTATCCTTCTCCAAAAGTCGTAGGTTCTGCTTCAGAAATAATAAATGGAATAACTCGCCTAATCTGCTTTTTCTCCGTCATGTCTAATTCTTCATAAGGTTTTTGAAATAACTCTTGTGCTTTTGCGTCCCATAATTCGTTATAGGCAGCTTTTAGTTCATTGTACACTTCGATATAGGTTTCATACTTTGTTCCTCTTTCATTTTTTAAACTGATAATCGCTTTTTTAGGACTTTCTGCTAAATCGTCTCGTCGATTGGGATTACTAATAAAGGTTTTAGTCATTCTTTTTACATCTTCAATCACTACTTCCTCATCTCGTATAGTGATGCTATTTTTTGAGGATACCACAACATTGAAGATATTTCTTTTTTGGGGTTTTAAATTGGTGTAAGATTCATCTGCCCATGGTGGTAATTTTACGGAAGGGGAATTACTTTTTTGTTCTAAGTGTGCCATACGGGGTATAAATTTAGAACGTACCATATCTAAGTCATCTGGTTTTATGGTTTCTAGTGTTGTGTGTAAACTATCTTCTATAAAGGCTGTAATGATATTTTTTAAAACACGATTCCAATCTCTTTGTACAGAGCGAACAATATTTTTTTGAACACTACTTGTATCCTCTAAGATCACCATAAAATTCGTAAAAATAACAGCCTCTTCAACTTTTGAAGGTAAATAGGGATGTCTATCAGTATTTGTTATGATATATTCAAAATGTTGTTTAAATCTATCTTGTGGGATGATATGCCCATTTAATTGAATCGTATTGTTACTATCTAGCATTACATATATACGATTATTCAAAGAAATATCCTTCGCATCATAAGCTACAAAATCACTTTCAGATTCATCAACATCTAAGATGATAAAAGTATCCTTTGGTCGTTCTCCTTTATATTCAAAGGTATTTTGGGATTGACAGGATATAGTAGTCAATAAAGTGAGACCATACAATAGGTTAAGCCATTTCATATTTTAAGATTTATCTCAATGTACTATTTTCCCAATAGGATTTCAAGGTAACAGTATTGCATCTTCGACCAAATCCTTGTATTCTTGTATTAAAATCTTTCAAAATCAAAATCCATTAATCATGAAAGCGATTACTCAAAAAATACTTGCAAGCTGTGTTATTATTTTATTTATTCTGCCCTCGTTTGCTTTTGGAAAAGTCATTCCAACTCCTATTGATACTTTTCAAGCCCCTAAAACTTGGGTTTTATTAGTTGGAGTAGCTCGGTATCAACATCTTAAAAGTTTAAAATATACAGATGATAATGTTTATCGGGTATATGCTTTTTTTAAAAGTCCAGAAGGTGGAGGACTTCCTGAAGAACAAATTGAAGTCCTTATTGATGAAGATGCCAATCAAGAAAATATAATTAAGCACCTTATTCAGTTACAACGAAAAGCTAGAGTACAAGATAATATTGTTGTTTATCTTGCTGGACAAACTCAAGCGAATGCGATTATGTGTATTAATTCCAAAGATTTAGGACTATCCTATCAATCTATTACACATATACTGGATAAATCAAAAGCCAAAAATAAAATTGTATTTATAGATGGCGTTCAACCTCAACCTACAAGTATTATTAAATCCACTTTATTCAATACGCAAACTGGGTTTATTATTTCAGAAAATGGAATAGAGAGTAATGAGTTAAGACAAAGTGTATTTGGTCATTTTTTAATACGAGGACTGAAGGGAGAAGCAAATCTAAATAAAGATAAATTTATCACTTTAGGTGAGATTTATACTTATGTCTATCAACAAGTCAAAGCCTATTTTATTGATTTATATCCTCCTTATCTTTTAGGGTTTTTAGATCAAGATTTAATTATTTCTATTCCTAAGGAATAACTATATAAATTGATAGCCTATATAATTATTCGTATCATCCTGTAAGGAACTATAATGCCTTTAAAAGGCATTATACATACCGAATCTTATATCAATTAAAATAAGCCGATAAAAATGATAACTCCTGATGTTATTGAAATTGATTTAGACGCTTCACCTGCTAAGCGCTGGGAATTTGCCCGAAGTTATTCAAATGAAATTAATGAATTGCTGGCGTGTTATTGGAAAGAAATTGATGAATATGCCGAGTTGATTGAAGAATATATTGGCTTGTATAAGTCTTTATATATCCCTCAAGCTTATCAAGAAGAAATTCGATGCTTATCTCAGTACTACAAATTTACGGAAGACCAACTCTTGATTATAAATCTCTATTATAGTATTATCAAAATAAGCTGACATACTAGTAGAGATACATTAAAAGTTAGCTACAGAAATGCAATGAGTCCTAATATTTACTCTATTTCATTGAGTCAAATTGAAGTATATACTGATGAACAAGAATATGATGGCATCACTTGCCTTTTAAACAAAAAGCATTAATCTATGATTTTAGTTTTAAAATCATTTCTAAACGTTAGATATTCGATTTATGCTTTTGAAATTCAACCCTTTGATTATTGAATATAATTTGAGGATAGGTAATGTCAAAATTGAATAACAATAAAAGTTTTACAATATTTTTTAACCATTTAAATAACAGTATTAATGACAGCTCAATATTTAGTTATATTATTCGCACTATTATTTTTAAGCAACTGTGATATTCCGGATCAAGTTATCAAAACCGATGAAAAACCATATTCATTATCTCCTGATGATGCTTTTTATAAATTCGATAATTTAACCGAAACAGATATTATTAACCATTTCAATAATTTTATTGATACTAATCATATCAAATTAAAGCAAGAAGATTATAATGGATTAATTGATTGGATAGAAAATAAAGTTTTTAGCCACCACAGAGATTCTCATTTCACAGTAGAATGGAATATAAATGATGAAGATTTTTGTAAGACCATAACAACAAGAACTATGACGCACAATAACGAGTTAAAATCTAAATCTACCATCAATATTTGTAATTCTTTATTGAATAAAAATATATCTGGAGGAGGTTTTTGGAGTTATTACATAAAAGGTATTGGAAGATTCTATCTTACACATCATTGTAAAGCCACAAAGTATCACGGAGAAAGGGGGTATTATGAAATACTAAAAAAAGAAGATCAATTAGAATTATCTGATATAACTTCTGTAGGAAAATATAGTGCAATTATTCAAACCTATCTCTTTTATGAAGACGAGCGTTTAAAAGTTACTAAAAAGATATCAACTGCATCAGGTTATCTTTATACATGGTATAAAGCAATATCAATAGAAGAATAATAAAGTATTTATACTCCATTACAAGAGATGACCCAACGCTATAGTATATACCTTCGTGTCATTAGTTAAATATATCTTATTTACCATAAAAATCTTTTTTAACTATGAAATGGCTTATCCTTGTTTTTGTATGTTGCTTATCCATCACAGCTTTCGCTCAAAATAGTACGTATATTGGAATCGGTTATTCTCAAAATTTATCTATTAGAGTAAATGCCCCCGAATTTAGAGAAAGATGGTCAAACCAACTAAGTATTTTTGCGACTAAAGAAATCCATCCATGGATTGAAGTTGGTGCAGGTGTAAACTATGGGAATGTGGGAGAATTAACCGCTCAAGGGGATATAACATTAG
The DNA here is from genome assembly GCA_964385675.1 of uncultured Saprospiraceae bacterium. Taxonomy (GTDB): domain Bacteria; phylum Bacteroidota; class Bacteroidia; order Chitinophagales; family Saprospiraceae; genus CAYLSF01. Next base: position 6,422 of record CAYLSF010000031.1, on the reverse strand, counting down.
GGGTACATTTAGAGAATGTGAACCTTTCCTCCATTGATTCTTCTCAGTTTGTAATTGATTATCGATTCAATAGTCTTGAAGTACCTTTAAGATTAGTTATCGGTAAACAAAAAACCAAATCAAAGATTTATGCTGTATTAGATATTATTCCAAGTTTTTTAGTCAGTACAACTCATTCCATTGAACCCGTTTCTTTGACCGAACGCATTAAACCTATTCCTATGCCTAGCGAAGTTGATTATCGTACTTTCAACCTAGATGTACAACTAGGCGTTGGATATAGGCGATTTTTCACCCCTAGATTTGGATTATTTATAGAAACTAGCATTGCTTATCATACTTTTAAAGGTGATTCTAATGGCGTAACTATTCGACCAAAATATCTGACTTATGGTACTACATTAGGTATTATTTCAAAGCTGGGTCAAGAATAATTTTCATATCTTGGATATTTCTATGATTACAACATCCAATCCTATTTAAATGAAAAAGTTATTCTATTTTTTACTACTAACTTGCACAATAGCCTGTGAGGAGCAAAAACAGCAACCCTCTACATTAATCGAAACCAATGCTACAGCAATCAACTTAAATAACTATTTGACAGCACTCACAAAACTAAAGAAATTTAATGGTGTCCTATTCGCTGTAAGTAATGATTCCCTATTAATTCATAAAGCCTTCAATCTATCTAATCAGACAGATAGTTCAATCTTTGTCACACCTCAAAGTCAATTTGATATTCACTCCGTATCAAAGCTAATGGTCAATTACCTTTTCACTAAACTAGACGTTGAAAAACAACTTTCTAAGTATCAAACAATTGACACATTTTACCCTAATTTTCCAAATGGCGATAAAATCACCATTGATATGTTGCTCCAACACAGTTCTGGTTTGCCTAGAAAATTGATTGGTTTTAAGGGTAATGAACTTGACTTAACAACTAAAGAAATTATTGAGTTGACTCAACAGCAATTGCTATTATTTGAACCGGGTTCCGATAAACAATACTCTAATATTGGCTATGAAATCTTACATGATATATTGGCGAATCATTATAAAAAACCATTTGCTCAATGTATCATGGATGAAATTTTCAAACCTTTGAACATGAATAATAGCGGAGCACATTTTTATATAAAGGAAGAGCGATTAAAAAACCTAGCAAGAAATCATGTTTTAAAAGATTCCATTTTGGTTGCCATTCCTAATGTTCTGGAAGATGAATTTAAAACATCAAGAATATTTTCAACGGCAGAAGATTTAAACCAATTTTTAACGCATATTAAACAAGAACCTTATGTGACTATGTTAAAAAATGATGACGGAATAATCGCTAAAAATGGAGGTTCTGATGGTATAAGAACTCAGGTTTATACCAATATTAATCAAAATTTCAACTTTGTATTTTTAGCCAATTATGATGAAATACCATTTCAAAAAACCATACAAGATCTCATCAAAATTTTAAATCATCAATCTGTTGAAATCCCCAAGGAACTTAATCGAAAGGCAATTCCTGTAGATATAGATACACTAAAAAAATATGTTGGTGCTTACAGTTTTGCGGATTTTGGAAACCTAGTATTAGAAGTTGCCATAGAGAATAATCAATTAGTGGTTTTTCAAGATGATGAAAAAATAGCAACGTTACAAGCAGAAACGCCCACCGTATTCTTTGAAGATCCAAAAGTCCCTGAGTCTTTTGAGTTTAAACTCAATGAACAAGGTACTTATGATGCCTGGATGGGATGGAAAGGCATTAGTTTAGAAGGTAAGCGTAGATAAATCAAATGGGTTTAAAATTTTTGATTTATGAGATAATACCAAATAAGCATCCTTTATTTGGTATTAAGTGGTTAAAAAAAGCAGATAATACCAAATAAAGACTTTATATTTGGTATTATCTGCTTTTTTTGATTTAAACTACTATGTTCAATGATAGGTCGTCAAGAAGAAATTAAAAAGATAAATCGGCTATTAACCTCAGAGCGTTCAGAGTTTTTAGCGGTTACAGGGCGTCGAAGAGTTGGAAAAACTTTTTTGATTGATACTATTTTGAGCCCCTATTATTGTTTTAGTATGACAGGTATTCAAAATGGTGATTTGTCAACTCAATTGGTTAATTTCGGAGTTAAACTATCGGAATATAACCAATCTTATACCCCACAAACACCTAAGAATTGGCAAAACGCTTTTTTACAATTAAAAGCCTATTTAAAAACTTTAGACACCACAAAAAAACACGTTTTATTTATAGATGAATTACCCTGGGTCGCTACTGTTCGTTCTGGTTTTGTGCAATTACTAGCTCATTTTTGGAATGATTATCTTTCCAAAGAAAAGCATTTTATTTTAGTAATTTGTGGAAGTGCCACCTCATGGATTACTAAAAAAGTAATTAATGATCCAGGTGGTTTACATAATCGAGTTACCGAAATTATTCATCTTCACCCTTTTACTTTATCAGAAACTAAACTGTTTTTAAGTAGTAAAGGGCTTCATTTTTCCAGTCAAACACTTGCTCAAATTTATATGACACTAGGTGGAATACCCTTCTATTTGGAAAATTTGAGACGAGGAGAAAGTTTCGCAAGTGCAATTGAGCGAATTTGCTTTGCTCCCAATGGTTTACTTAAAAATGAATATCATAATTTATATCAAGCCTTATTTAACCATGCAGATATTCATCAGTCTATTGTTGCAGTTTTAGCCAATCATCCATCTGGTATTTCTCGCTCTACCATTCTACAAAAAATAGGCAGAAAAGCAACGGGTAGCTTTCAAAGAGCTATGGAAGAATTACTCCTATCTGATTTTGTGCTAGAGCAAGTGCCTTTTGGTAAGAAAAAACGAGGAGCTATTTACCGACTTATCGATGAATATTCAGTTTTTTATCACCGATTTATAAAACCTAACAGAAAATATACAAAAGGAATGTGGCAGCAATTAGCAGCTAGTCAAGTCTTTAAAATATGGTCGGGATATGCTTTTGAAACCCTATGTCATAAACACATAGAAGCCATCAAAAAAGCACTAGGTATTTCTGCTGTTTATACTGAAATCTATAGTTTAAATATTCAAAATTCAGAGCAACAAGAAGATTTTCAAATTGACTTAATTTTAGATAGAAATGATGATACCATAAACCTTTGTGAAATCAAATTTTATACTGACCAATTTACTATCACAAAAGATTATTATCAGAAGTTATTACAAAAACGACAGCGATTTATTGCTTATACTAAAACTAAAAAACAAGTGTTTATGACCTTAATTACAAATCATGGTGTGAAACCTAACTTGTATGCAACAGAAATTGTAGATACAGAAGTCTCTTTGGAACAAATTCTTAAATAACGAATTTATTTGACCTGTACAATGTAGTCGAATAAATTTTGACTTTACTTTAAATACTTATCCAAAAACCAACCATTCAAATCAACAGTTTTCTCAGCTAATTCTTTGCCAAAAGGTGTCAATTTATACTCAACTCTCGGCGGCACTTCCGCATAGACTTTTCGCTGAAGGATTTGATGATGTTCTAGCTTTTTAAGGGTAACGGATAACATTCTGGATGAAACTCCTCGAATATTAGTTTTAAGTTCACCAAAACGAAGTGTCTCATAATAGGCTAAGTTATAAATCACAAACAAACTCCACTTATCCATCACGACTGCCATAATATCTCTCGTGATACAAAACCCCTTATCTCGTCTATTTTTCATAGACCGCTTGAAAAAAACTTCCACTTTATTTTTCAAACTAACTGCCTGATTATCAACTTTAGTTATTTCCATGTTACTAAGTTAATCGTTTGTAATATATTGATTTTCAAACTAATGATAGTTACCTTTACAATAGTTATCAAAAGTAACTATTATAAACTATAAATACAATTATTATGAAAATTCGTACAAAAGAGCAGTTGATTCAAGAGGTTGAAAAAAGTTTTTCAGCCACCATTGAATGGATCAATACACAACCTGACGCTCATTTCAACAAAGAATTAGTAGCAGGGAAATGGACTATTGCAGGACATTTATATCATCTTATCAAAAGTACAAAGGCAGTCAGTAAAGGAATGGGTATGCCTAAAGTACAGCTTGAAGCATTATTTGGAAAAAGTAATCGACAAGAAAGAACGTATCAAGAAATGGTCGAAAAATATGAAGCAGCATTAATTCAAAATAACATAAAAGCACCCAGTAACTTTTCGGCTGAATCGGGGCGTACTTTTGAACGAGTGGCATTAATTCAAAGATTTAAGGACGAACTTCAAACTTTTTGTCAAGCCCTAGAACAATGGACAGAAGAAGATATGAGTGTTTATGTAATGCCGCATCCTGCTATCGGAAAATGCACCATACGAGAGTATATTTATTTTACGACCTTACACACTTATCATCATTTGGATATTTTAAAAGCTCAATATTGAGAATATTTCGGATGTATCCAAAATCCGAAATAATAAGCAAGGAACTATTATTACCCTAAAAAACATTATTATGGAGTGCCTTTAAGAAACAAAAATCACATTAAATAAGCCGAGAAAAATGATAGTTCCTGATATTATTGAAATTGATTTAGACGCTTCGCCTGCTAAACGCTGGGAATTTGCAAGGAGCTATTCCAATGAAATAAATGAATTGGTGGTGTGTTATTGGAAAGAAATTGACGAATACGCCGAGTTAATTCAAGAATATATTGGCTTATATAAGTCTCTATATATCCCTCAAGCCTATCAAGAAGAAATACGATGCTTAGCACAGTATTGCAAATTCACAGAAGACCAACTCTTGATTGTAAACCTCTATTATGATATAATCAAAATAGGCTTTGCCTGTACAGCATTTGCTTTTGAGCAAAGTGACTCAATATGGCATGCCAGAAACTTGGACTGGTGGACAGAAAATGATTTATTAGCCAAATACACTAAAGTATTTCATTGGAAGAAAGGAGGAAAAACAGTATTTAAATCCGTTGGGTGGATGGGATTTATTGGGGTTTTATCGGGTATGAAACCACACCAATTTTCTATTACTTTAAATGCAGTACTTAGTGAAGAAGCACCCAATTTTGCTAAACCTATTTCCTTTCTACTTCGAGAAGTTTTAGAGGACAATCATACCTATCAATCGGCAAAAGAAAAGCTGGAAACCACTCCAATCGTTTGCGATTGCTTATTATTGTTAGCAGGAACGAAAGCAGGAGAAATAGCGGTCATAGAAAGAACACCCACCAAAAGTCAAACACGATATGCCAATCAACAACATATTGTAGTCACCAATGATTATAAAACTGCTATCGTAAATGATAATCATCGTCAGAATATCTTAACCGACACATCTTGTATGCGATATGATAAAGCCAAAGCCTTACTCTTACAACAATTTCCTAACGATGAAGCAGCCTGCTTTCAAATATTAGATGATGAAGCTGTAAAAATGACCATAACCGTTCAGCAAATGGTATTTAATGCGGATAAGGATTTAGTTTTTACTAAAGAACCGAGTATGTAGGATTTGTGAGATTTGTGAGATTTGTGAGATTTCATAACCTCTTTAACTAATTGTATTATTTTTAAATTGAAGTTGTTCAATCAGCTTATTTCACTTTGAATATCAAATAATTATAAAAAACGTACTTAAATCTATTTCAGCACCTCGTACCTTTATGTAATTTTGATCTCATACACTACAATTAATATTAGGTGCTCTATGCATCTAAATAATGGCGTCCAATAGGTGCATAGCACCTACACTTATTGTAGCATTGAAATAAAAAACGTAATGAGGTACAGCGTACCGATACCAAAGTGTTAATTATCAAAGGTAAATAAGTCTAATAATTCGTGATAAAATAGTTTGGATAGGTGATGAGTTTAAAAATTCTAATATTTTAAGGTATTTAATTCAAAAAGGAATATTGCAGTACGTTGTAAAGTGAAATAAAAGCAGCAATTATGGAGTACACACTAAATAACGGAAAAGGGATAATTGATATAAAAGGAACAAATGACTGTACTTTGTTCTACTATAAAGGCAAAAGAAAGATGTTAGTCTGGCAAATGAACAGGAATACCCTATTTGATTATTTTATTGGTTCAATTCCTGCTAAATTAAATTTCAACATAAATACATTTTACAAACTGATTGAAGATTTAGAATATGGCAATATAGATGAATCTAAGTTAGCTCTAAAATTAAGGCCAATATTAACATTATTCATAAATGGTATTTATGACTTATCCATCCAAAGTTTTTATAAAAATACATCTATCGTAAATATTGGTGCAGATAAAACCTATTATCCCAAAGAGAAAAAATATGAAGTATCAAATAATGTTTATTCAGCTTCTGAGCCATTCCCCTTTTATGCTACTCAAACACACGTAAATGAAAAACCAATCGACTATT
>CAYLSF010000030.1:0-18279 GCA_964385675.1 uncultured Saprospiraceae bacterium | reverse complement strand
TAACACGCTCGTGATGTTTGTCGCGAACCCAGCAAAATTTAATTTTTTATCAAATAAATTAATTACTGGCTTTATAATTGATATATTTATAACTGTAATGTGAAATCATAATTTTAACTTTAACGTATCAATCAATTAATCTGACTTATTTTTTGTCACATTTTAGAATCAACAACATTTAACTCTTAGATAAATACCTAGGCAATGAAAATTTCATCATTACTCGTTTTTTTGTGCTGGAGTACCCTCTTGTTCAGTCAAGTGAAAGGTGTACTCTTGCACGAAGACAACACCACAGAAGAAGGCTACATTACGTTTAAGCAACAGTATGGAGATTTCCTATATTTCACTTTAGATCAAGATATTGAAAATGTTAAGGTTTATGCTAGTGAAATTTCGGGATTTATTGCGGATACGGACACCTTTAAGGTTTTGCATAATTTTTATGTCAAGACAGGAATTTTAAAAACACACTATCCTATTGGATTTGTGAAGTCTGTTATTGAAGATTCTGTATCGCTTTATTTACATCAGCATATTAGCCAAAAGCGTAAAAATACGGGTGATATTGCGGTTCAAATACCCGATACTTTAGAAAACTACTTTTTAAAAATAAATGGTAAGCTAATTTCGATTCGGAAAAGTCAAAAACAGTTTCAAGAACAAGTGAGTCAATTATTTAAATTGAGTAAAAGGTTACACCAATCCATTTTGGAAGGCAAATATCATTACACTGACATTGACACCATTGTAAAAATTTACAATGAAGAGTTGAGACAAACTACTACACCATAAATCAGCAACATTTATTACGTATTGTAATATATTTGTCTCATATTGGCACGGATGACTCGTTCATTCGTGCTTATTTTTTTTATAAGAACCATAAATTACATCATATTTCACATCAAAACTTATCAATTTGAGTTTAAATTCTAGTAAAGAATTTCTATTTTTATCTTAAACCAAGGCAAATTGTTAAAATGGTACAATTTGTGACCATTAGTAAATGTACAATTCATTGTTATGTCACAGATTAAATTATTCATATTATTTATTTTGATAGGTACTTTGACCATTATTGAAGCACAGGAAGCTCCTCAGCTTTTTGCGTTTGGTCAATCTACTGTAAATGAAAGCAAAGGCGTTTCCGATAATTTTACGATCTTTAAGATTAATGGAGAATCGGGACAATCAAATATTATATCTTCTATTTCGGATCAATCCATTCTAAAGAAATGTTTAGCCTTCAATCCAATTGATGAGGCTTATTTGTTTTGGACTAAACGAGCAGAAAAATATCAATTGCATACGTTAAAAGTTGAAACGGGTGAGGTGAGCACTTATCCCTATCAATTAGACTATCCGCTTCAAGATGTTCAATTTGATTTAAGAAATAAAACTTATTTTGGGTTAAGATATAATCGTAAAGAGAAGGCTTTACAGGTTATTCAATTATCTAATACTGCTGCCAATGTAGTCGCTCAGTTTACAGATATTAGAGGCATAACGGTTGGAGCAACGGCTTTTGATTCTAATAGAGGCGTTTATATTTTTGCAGCCAATGATAAGAATTACAATGAGCGTTTATATACCATAGACTTATCTACTAAAACGATTTTAGATAATGCTCAAATTTCAAATTATTATTTTTCAGAAATTCAATATGACGTTCAGGATAGTAAAACTTATGCGATTTGCCGTAAGAAGACTAATACTGCCCAATATTTCTTTGTAGAATTAGATCTAGCACAAGGACGTCCAATAATCATCGCTCCGATCTTTGGATTGAAAAGTGTACAAACGAATAATGCTGCATTTGATGAAAAAGAAGGAATCTATTATTTCAAAGGAACAGATAATATGGACTCGACTCGTCTTTATATGTTAGATGCTATGTCGGGAGATGTTATTTTTGATGCTACAATGGATTTAGCGTTATATCATGTTGCTGTGGATAATTCACAATTTGCAAAGGAGTATTTTAACGAGATTGCTACCAATAATTCTGCTAGCACAATTACTACTAAGATTCGTCCTATTAAAGAATATAGTAATGAAATACCCGATGAAAATGTGATTACCCTTTTAAGTTCTGTCGTTAAAGATATCTTACAATTAAATATAGATTTACCCGAACACACAGGTATCACAATCGATATTAAGAGTATCACAGGTGAACGCGTATTTTCTAAAAAAATATTCAATCAACTTGACGCTGAAAAAAACACAGTTGACTTAACAAATTTAGAAGCTGGTATTTATGTCGTTGAATTTAAAACAGCGAATAAAGTTTATTCTAAGCGGTTGGTTAAGCGATAAATTTACCATCGAGTCCTGATTCCGTAATCAAAAACTTGATATTTTTCAAATGTCCAAGTCTTACTGTTTTCTTTTTGAATTGAATAAATATACAACAATAGTTCATTTGTAACTTCGGCTGTATCTTCTACCGGTATTACTTCTTCCCAAGTCGTAATAAATAAAAATCGTCCATCTTGGGTTAAATACCAATTGATATTGTCTTGATACAGTTCATCTTCCCAATATCTATATATTCCTTTGCCATCAGCTTGTAAACTGATACTATTCTTCTTGATTCGTAATTGCTTCTTTTCAATATTTAAAACATATAGATTTAAGGAGTCCTTCGATTGAATAATGGTATTTTTTATCAACTGCGATTCATCAAGGATAGGTTTTTGGGTATCTACAATTAGTTTAAAAGGTATCTCTCCATCCAAAAATCCAAGTATAGCATTATCCTTATAATTCGTAAAAATAAAGTTGAAATTTCCGTCTCTATTTCGCATTCGCATTATCGGTAAATTTGTTTTAAGTTTACCGCTACTTCCTAATTGAAAAATGCCTACTAGTTTTCCTTCATTGACTACAAGTAAATCGTATTTTTTCCCAACTTTCGTAAAAATCCATCGATAATCTTTATACAAAGGACTCTCGTTTTCAAACATAAACGTTTTATAAGCAAGCTCATTAAATGGTATATTATTAGTCGTTCCTTTTTTTGATAATATCACGGTATTGCCTAAACCATTTTCTTTAAGCATCAATTGATCAAATTTCACCTCTTTAATTTCAAAAAGCGTTGTGTCTGTGCCTATGATTAAAGACAATTGATTTCCTGCAAGTTGGTAATCTAGTGTACCTCTTTCTATTTTTTCATCATATTTAAGCATATTGATGGTCACCTTACTTGTTGTAAAGTTCCATTCATAGAAATGTGCATTTTGAGAACCATTAGTGATAATAATACCATCCCACATACCTTCTAAATCATATTGGGCGATGGATAAGAAAGGTAAAAAGATTAAGCCAATTAAGATTTGAAATTTCATGAGTTAATTATGATTTAAATTATAGCTTCCTAATTTCATAAAAACCAAGAAGCTATAATTCTACTTTAAGAGTTCAGAAGTCGTATAGTTATCAAGAGTCCGTCCACCGTCAAGCGATCCCGATAGCTATCGGGAGACCGTTCACCGTCTATTACATCCGCTTTACACGCTTGTTCGTAACATTATGCTTAGGTATATTTTTCTGTAACAGTCGTTTTTGAGCTTCATTGAACGCATTTAATAATTTTGGAGATTCTATATTGCTTTTTTCAATCGCCTCATTATATCCATCTACATCTTCTTTGGTCAAATCTGATTGTTGTTTCTTTACAACCTTTACAATACTTCTATATCCATTTTCTGCAATATTCTTATAAAATAAAACCAGTGCTTTCGTCTTTTCTAGAAAATCGGTATCTCCTCTAAAACCTTCCATCGTATTTAATTTATCCAAAGTGCTTGAAGCCGTCATAGCTACTCTTTTTCTCTTCCCTTCTAAACCTGCTTTATTTTGAGCGTTTACGGCATCGAAGAAAATTCCATTTTGTTTAGACACTTTAAAATACGCTAGAAATAATTTACGAGTATATTCATTCACATCAGAAATACGCTTTAGTTCATTTTCCACCATCCCATCTTTTTCGGCTTCTGCCTTTAAATTATCTATTTTATGCTTTTTTGCGTATCGCATAGAAGCCCTTTGAAAGCGTTCGCTGGCTAATCCAAGATTTCTTTCTGCCTTATCTTGAGCTTTGAAATATCGCTCCATCGCTTCATAAGATTCTTGTGAAGTTTGTTTAAGCATATTGGCTTCCGAAAGTTCCATTTCAAAAACCTTTTGATAGGTCTGTAAAACCGCTAAAGATTCGATTTTTAATTGTTCTCCTCCATCATAGGCTTTTTGAGCATTTACCCTTTTGTGTGCTCCTTTTATTTGGCGAATTACATTTTTTCGCTTTGCCTCTATCGCTTCAAAGTTATCAGAATGAACGGATTGTGAAATATACTCTAAGTTTTTCATCACAATCATATTCATTTCTTCTACAATGTAGTTATTGTAATCAATCGGATGGGCAAAGTTTTTTTGAGCCATTATTGGATTTGTCAATACCCACAATACAATCAATAGTGTAAAATTTCTCATAGTTAAATTTAGTGTTTATATAAAAAAGGTTTTGTTGACCTACTTATTCTAAAAAAGTTATATCTCCGTTTTTGTTTAAAATTCCTTTCTGATCATTTAGTATAACCTTAGCTTTACCCGCTTTAAAATTTGATGCTTCCTTGTATTTAAAAGGAATAATCACAGCACCTGAGGTGTTGATATAGCCAAATTTACCATTTTTTTTAACCGCTGCCAATCCTTCAGAAAAAATAATTGGTGCCTCATATTCAACGGGTATCACCAATTCTCCCTTTAAATTTACCGCACACCATAAATCATCTAAACGAACGGTCTTTAAATCTTTTGAAGCCTCTTTGACTTCTTCTGCAATTTCGTCATATTGAAAAGGAACAGCAGCCCCCCAACTACTTATCTTACCAAATCTATTTTTATAGGTATAGGGCGCATACATATCTTCCAAATAAGAATCGTATTTAAACTTACCAATAAAACCAAACCTAAAATCAACAATTTTTTTCCCTTTCCTATCAATAATTCCCCACATTCCCTTTTTCTTAGCTTTCGTTCTTGAACCATAAAATTTATCCAATTCCTCATATTTTAGAGCAACCATTTTCTTCCCCTCTTTGTCTAAATACCCCCATTTACCTTTTTTCTGGACTTTCACCATCTTTAAGCCTGTGTAGTGAATCTTATCATATTTTAAGGGAATTATTTTTTCACCTTGATTATCAATCAATCCCCATTTCCCATCTTTTTGAACCGTTAATTTTTTAGCCCGAACTATACCAAATTTATCATAAATAAAGGATGTAATAGCTTTGCCTTCTAGGTTATATAAAGCCCACTTTTTATTTTTATTCACTAACATAAGTTGACTCGTCCGAAATACCCTTACTGCATCTAATTCAAAGGGATAAATTACTTGGTTGGATTGATTGATCAATCCCCATTTCTCTCCTTTCATAGCTGCGGTGACAGCACCAACAAAAGGATAAACTTTATCATACTGATAATCAATTACTACATTCTTTTGATTATCAATAAACCCCCATTTTCCTGCTGACTTTCTAGGTTTAATAACCGTTTGACCAAATGCCCCCTTCATCAAAAGGAGCACCCATACCGTTAAAAATATTTTGATATAGCTATTCATTAAAAAGTGACTTTCGATAATCGACCCTGTCTGCCGAAAGGCAGGTTTCGACAATCGAGTAATGTTAGTAACGATTATTCTATATTGCCAAAACAGATCATAACAATATAACAGAAATAAATTTACTCTATAACCGTTCTGGTTTAGGCATTATTTTAAAGACTAAATACATTAAGTATTTTTAACTTATTTTGTACTATCAAATTTACTTTTAAACGTAAAAGCATGAGGCGTTTCACCATGTTCTTCTAGGTGTGCTAATCTTTTGATACCCTCTTCTGCAGTTGGCAATTCTCCCTCAGGAATAAACCATAACACCAAATGAGGAGAAGTCATTTTGGTAAACCATTCTTTTTTTCGTTTAAATACTTCTACATGTAGGGTTTTATAGGTAAAGTTTTTTAAATCTTCAATAGATTCCCAAACGGAAAGGTTGACAATCATTTGTTCATCTCCATAAGGATTCAAAGAGGTAGCATCATTCGTTTCTTCATCTTTTAGTCGCCAAACAAACCCTTTGCTTTCTTCTGCTAAGGCATTAATCGTATCCAATTGATTTTTAAAATCAATCATAATTGGATCGTCTATATTAACGCCTTTCATTTTAGCTACATTAATTTGGGCAATGTGATAATTCATTTTGATTTACATTTGAAATCATATAGCGGCATGCCGCTATATGATTTATATTTCTAATTCATTTTTAGTACGCTAGAACATCAATAAAAGACTCCTTTTAACCCTGAAAAACAAAGGGTTAACACCTAAAAAATGACAAATTAATTCAGTCTAGTCACACTAATCCTTCAACTTAGCCTGCTCTGCCTGAGCTAAATCCGCCATATATTGCATCTTCGCTAGATTGACCATCATTTCATTCGGATTCGTACCTTTACGCATTTCACTTGCTGCGTAAAAGATGTAGTTTTTAATATCCGCTAATTGTGCTTTGGTTAAAAACGCTCCAAAGTTAGGCATTCCTTCTGATGCTAACATCCCTTCTAATACAATTTGCTCATAGCTTTCATAGACTTTGTCTGTAGAACGAGCTAAATCAGGAATTACGCCACCACCTGTACCGACAGCATGACAAGGAGCACAATATTGTGTATATAAATCAAACCCTTCACCAATGCGAACAGGGGCAACATTTGCAGCTACAGTTTGGGCCGTAATTGATTTTTCTAAAGGCGGTAGTTTTTCAGGAGCTTCCGCTTTTCCACCAATTTTAAAAGTATAAAATGTTCCTCCATGAATACGCTCTACAAAATTAAAGGTTTGACCTTGTCCACCACCCCACCCTACAGGAACAGTAAGGTATTGTTCTCCATCTACCATATAAGTAATAGGAGGGGCAACAGCACCAGAACGCGTATCAAAATCCCAAAGAATTTCGCCTGTTGACGCATCACGAGCCGCAAATTTACCTTGTGCATCACACTGAAATAATAAACCATTTTCGGTTGTTAATAATCCTGCATTATAATGAGAAGGCTGATCTACACCCCATACTTCTTTTTGCTGAATTGGATCCCAAGCGATTAAGCGACCACTTTGTATACCAGGGGGTGGTGCTTTTGGATCAATTACGGGAGGATTATAAACTTTAGCATTCATACTTACATTTGCTCCCATTGCTCCACCAATTACATCCTTAGCATAAGCCCCATTTCCATTCATGCGAGCATAAGGCCCCGACTGCTTACAAGTTGGAATAAACATTAAACCCAATTTCCGATTAAACGCTTGAGGATGCCAATTGTGTCCACCATGCGAACTCGGTGTAATCCAATGCGTTTGTCCATCGGTATATCTTGCTCCTTCTCGTTCTATCGGACGACCATTTTCGTCTAAACCTGTTGCCCAATTAACATACACGTAATTTTGACCAGAAATAAATTTTCCCGTCTCTCTATCAATGACATAAAAGAAGCCATTTTTAGGAGCTTGCATAATAACCTTACGCATTTTACCTTCTATTTCCAATTCAGCCATCGTTAAAGGCTGTGTAGCGGTATAGTCCCATGTATCACCCGGTGTGGTTTGAAAATGCCATTTATAACTACCGTTATCTGCATCTAAAGCAACAATACTAGATAAATATAAATTATCACCTCCCTCTGGGCTACGAATTGTTCTATCCCAATGTGTTCCATTTCCGACTCCTATATAAATCGTATTTAATTCTGGATCATAAGTCAAAGCATCCCAAGCTGTTCCGCCACCGCCACCATTTTTCCACCATTCTCCTGTCCAAGTCTTAGCTGCTGCTGCTAAGTCCTCATGTTCAAACGGTTTTGACGGATCACCAGGCACGGTATAAAAACGCCAAGCTAAGTCTCCCGTAGCCGCATCATAAGCAGATACAACCCCTCTAGCAGAATATTCTGCTCCACCATTTCCGATAATGACGTTTCCCTTCACAATCCTAGGAGCGCCTGTTATGGAATATTGACTTCCTTCTGGAATGGTTTTAACTTCCCAATTTTTCTTTCCTGTTGCTGCATCTACGGAAACTAATCTTCCATCCAATGTACCAATAAATACAGAGCCTTTATACACCGCAGGACCTCTATTCACTACGCCACAACAATATTCAGGTGCTCTTTCTCGACTTGCATTCGGGTCATACTCCCAAATCTTTTCACCTTTTCGCACATCTATTGCCCACAAAACAGACCAAGGCCCTGTCGCAAACATAATTCCATCTACGACTACAGGTGTGCCTTGAATACCTCTTTTTGTTCCTACTTCAAGTGTCCAAGCTAAGCCTAACTTATTGACGGTTTGTTTATTGATTAAATCTAATTTGGAATAACGATCTTCTTTGTAATTACGACCATAGGTAAGCCAATCGCCATGTTCTGTTTCTTGAGCTTCTAGTCTAGCATCATCTATTGCCATTGTTACCGCTTTGATGTGTTCAACTGACCCTTTTTCGGGTTCGGATTGGCATTGCCAAAGACACAAAATTGCCCCGACAACAACTAGTTGTACAAATAATCTTTTCATAATTCTAATGGTTTTATTGGTTATGATTATGATTATGATTATGTCAATAATCTTTAATACACTGTGATTAAGTGCTTTAAAGTTATTAAAAAATGATTTAAAAAATGGTTATTTGAAAAATCCAATAAAAAGCAGTAGTGCTAAAGTTAAAGGATGACAAAAATCATCACTTTTGTTTTTGATTAATCTCAACTAGTTTTATCATATAAAGCAATATATAGCTACATTACTTGTATTTTTGATTGTATTGGTTTCATTAAAAGAGTAATGAGTTTAAATTTACATTTTCACTAATGATTGGTTCAAAACACTTTGCATTAGGTAGGGCATTCGATATAGAAAACTTGCATTTTCTAACTACTTGTTTGCAGATAGGGCTTTTTTAATCGACTAATTTACATTCAAACAAATTTTCAAAGTGGAATTTAACTTTTGCTTTGACTTCTTCCATATCCATTACTCGACCCAATTCTTGTTGCAAAGAAGTTACACCTTTATCTTGAATTCCACAAGGCACGATAAAGTTGAAGTGATTAAGATTGGTATTCACATTAAATGCAAACCCGTGCATGGTTATCCATCGTTTCAAGTGAATACCAATAGCACAAATCTTTCTAGGGGGCTTAGTTGATGTAGCGGCTAACCAAACGCCTGATTCTCCTTTAATTCGCTCGCCTTTCAATCCATATTCAGCAATGGTTCTAATCATAATTTCTTCCAAAAAACGAACATATTTATGAATATCTGAAAAGAAGAAATCCAAATCTAATATCGGATAACCTACAATTTGACCATGACCGTGATAGGTTATGTCTCCTCCCCTATTGATTTTAAAAAACTCAATACCTTCTTGATGTAAACCTTCCTCATTGAGTAATAAATTATTAATATCACCACTTCTCCCTAAGGTATAAACAGGAGGATGCTCACAGAATAATAAATGATGTTTTTGAGGTAAATATTCAGATTCTTCGGCTTTACGATTAAATCGTTTCACATCAACCGCCGATTGTAAATATTCTTGTTGTAAATCCCATGCTTGCTTATAAGGCATTTGCCCTAAATCCTTAAATATAACTTGATTCATTGTTTACGATAATTGATAATTGACAATCGACTTTCGACAGCAGCCCTCTCTATCACTATTAGAAGGGATGATTTTCGATAATTGAAATTATGAAAGTCGATTGTCATATCATCTTAATTTAAAACTAACGAGGCGGCACTATAACGAGCTACAAAACGCTCAAAATCTTCTACCATATCTTTCGATCCCATGATAATAGAGGAACGCTGATGTAGTGCATTTGGTTGAATGTCCAAAATTCGTTGTCTATACCCATCTATAGCTTTCCCACCTGCTTGTTCTATAATAAAAGACATCGGACTACATTCATATAGTAATCGCAATTTACCATTAGGGTTATCAATTGTGGCAGGGTATATAAATATTCCTCCTTTGACAATGGTACGATGCACATCTGCGACCATAGTGCCAATGTATCTTAATTTATGCGCCTTATCTGCACAATGATCCAAATATCGGCGCATTTCTAAATCAAATTTGATGTAATATCCTTGATTAACAGAATAAATTTTACCTGTATCAGGCATTCTGAGTTTTCGTTGAGATAAACAAAATTCTCCGATAGAAGGATCTAATGTAAAGGCGTTCACACCGTTACCTGTCGTGTAAACTAACATAGTAGATGAACCATAAATCACATATCCTGCAGCAACTTGTTCACTACCTTTTTGTAAGAAATCGTGTAATTGAGCATTGCCTTCTGATGAGACTCTTCTGTAAATTCCGAAAATTGTTCCGATGGGTACATTTGCATCAATGTTTGATGAACCATCCAAGGGATCAAAAACAACAACGTATTTTGGTGTTTTTTCAAATTCATGTTGAAGGGCTAGAAACTCTTCTTCTTCTTCCGAAGCTACTCCGCAGCATTGACCACTATTTTTCAAGAAATCTATCATCATTTGATTGGCAAAAACATCTAATTTTTGCACATTTTCACCTGATGAGTTTGAAGCACCTGCTTCTCCTAAAATATTTACTAACCCCGCTTTATTAACTTCTCTACTAATGACCTTTGCAGCAATTCCTATATCTCGTAATAATCCAGATAGTTCTCCTGTTGCAAATTGAAAATCCTTTTGTCTTTTGATGATAAATTCATCAAGCGTAATGATTTTGTTCATTTTCAGTAATTGATGACCTTCTCTACTTTGTAGAGCGGTCAATTTGAGTAATGTTTAATTAATTGAGAATGTGAATATGTTAACAACGCACAAAATTAATGGAATGTTACCACTATTCTAACAAAAGGAAGGTGTAAACATTTAAATTTAGTTATTGATTTCCTGATGACTATCTGAATTGGTTATTAGATTGATTTTTGAGTATTCCAATTTTTATGATAGAAATATGTAGGAGTTAAAAATTAGGAACAGGTAGAAAATAACCCTAATAGCTTAACCTAAATAAAGGGTTTTCTTATAAAAATCATTTTGAATATTTGAACCGTAGAATATCGAACGCTGAATATCGAATATCGAGCTTTTACTAATAAAATTTGCTAAAAGCAAATTTTATTATTCGACTTGTTCTTTACTTCTGCGGTTCAATATTCGTTATTCGATATTCTGCAATTCAATCGAAGTAATTTCATTTTTATAAGAAAGCCCTTATGCAGTCAAGCTGGAATGAGATAAAAAGCCGTGCAATTGCCTTTACCAATGAATGAAAAAATGCGGAATGGAGCGTAATCGAATCGAATTTTTGTTTGATTTGCAGGAGTAATATATTATTCTCTTGATGGTGAGGGAGAAGGCTAAGCAAAAAAAGCGAACAACTAAAAAGTAAAATCTAAAAATTATATACATCATGCAAACTCAAAAGTATAGTGTCACTCAGCACCCTATTGAAACTCTTTTATCCTGGGTAAAATCAGGTGAAATTGCCATTCCTGAAATTCAACGTCCTTTTGTTTGGAAGCCAAGTAAGGTAAGGGATTTGATGGATTCCTTGTACAAAGGCTATCCAATAGGGTATATTATTGCATGGAGAAATCCAAATGTAAAATTGAAAGATGGTTCACTATCAGAGGGAAAAAAAATATTAATAGATGGCCAGCAACGTATTACCGCTTTGCGTGCTGCGATATTAGATGAATATATTATTGATAAAAATTACAACCGTAGAAAAATCAAAATTGCTTTCAATCCAATAGAAGAGCGGTTTGAGGTACAAAATCCCGCAATTCGTAAGGATAAAACATGGATTTCTGATATATCAAAAGTGTTTGATGGCTCTGTAGATCAATACGATTTAGTAGATGATTATACCGATAGAAATCCATCAATAGATAAAAAGAAGGTAAGAAAGGCAATATCTGGATTAATTAAGATGCCTCTACGTCAGATCGGAATGATTGAATTAGCATCTGATTTAGATATTGAAATTGTAACAGAGATATTTATTCGGATTAATTCGCAAGGTGTGGTATTGAGTCAAGCAGATTTTGCCATGTCTAAGATTGCGGCTAATGAACGTTTTGGCGGTCAAGATTTAAGAAAAGCAATTGATTACTTTTGCCATCTAGCAGTTGCCCCTGAATATTATATAACTATCTATGATAACGATACAGATTTCCGAAATACGGAATATTTTAGAAGTATGACTTGGCTCAAAAATGAAAATGATGATCTCTATGATCCAAACTATACCGATATGTTGAGGGTATCTTTTGGAACACAATTTCAACGGGGTAAGCTAGGAGATTTGGTCAGTCTGTTATCGGGTAGAAATTTTGAAACTCGCACCTTTGAAGAAAGCATAGCAGAGCAATCTTTTAAAATGCTTCAAGTAGGTGTGATGAAATTTATGAATGAAACCAACTTTAAACGGTTCGTCATGATTATCAAATCCTCAGGATTTATAAAACCGTGGTTAATCCGCTCTAAAAATGCTATTAATTTTGCTTATTTATTATATCTATCGCTTCGAGACAAAAAGGAGAATCCAGCTAAGATAGAGTCTTATGTAAGGCGTTGGTTCGTGATGACTTTACTGACAGGGCGTTCCACAGGTTCTTTTGAATCTCAATTTGACTATGATATTAAAAAACTAGGCGAAGAAGATTTTGAAACTTACCTCAAACAAGAAGAAGCAGCACAACTAGGAGATGGTTTTTGGAATGTGGAACTACCACAACGATTGACAACCTCTGTGGTGAGTAGTCCATTTTGGAGCATCTTTTTAGCCGCTCAAATTAAAAATGGCGATAAGGGCTTTTTATCAAAAGACATTAATATAGAGACACTTTTAGAACATCGTGGAGATATTCACCATATTTTTCCCAAAGCGTATCTAAAACAAAATGGCTTAACCAGAGGAAAGTATAATCAGATTGCCAATTATGTATATATGCAATCTGAAATCAATATCAAAGTAGGTAAAAAACCACCTAAAGTTTATATGAATGAAGTCCTAGAACAAGTTAAGAATAATGAATTTGTTTATGGTGCTATTACCTCCGAAGCAGACCTAGAAAATAATTTAGCTATGAATTGTATTCCTAAAACCATATTTGATATGACGATAGACGATTACGAGACATTTTTAGCTAGCAGAAGAGCATTAATGGTTGAAAAAATAAAGGATTATTACTATTCACTATAAGCCTAAATTAATGAAATCTATTATAGTCTTACTCTTGTGCCTTAGCCTGTTTAGTTGTAGTGATCAAGGTGGTGTAACTTATGGAACGGCTACAGATATTAAATTAATAATGGAATCCGAATTAAATTACGCTATGCGTGAAATTGGATATGATTTTGAGAAATTATTAACGGCTTCGCCCAAAATTCCTTTGAAAATTTTTATTTGTTTATTAGGAAATAATAAAAAGTTAGAGGACTTAAAAGCATACTTTGATGATGCCGTTAAGTCTTGTAAAACCTTTGTGGAAGGAGATAGTATTATTTGTTTGATTGGTGATGATTGGGGAAGTGGTGAATTTGAACATTACAAAGTAGTAAAAAAGTAAATTCATTGAGGATTTTCCTAAACTTTATAATTTTATAAAGTTTTGATAATGAGACTTTAAGGTGCATGCTAAGTTTACTAAACCTCCAAGGTTTAGTAAACTTTACCTTTATAAAAATCTAAAAACCAAACATTTATAACGTTTGGTAAATATAGCCTTTTGAGGTTTTTTCATTATTTATACCAACAAATTTCCAAACCGCTGATTAAACCCCTCAATCCCCTGCAAACCGCCCGTATGAATGGCAATAATTACGCTTCCTTTTGGAAATCCATTTTGTTTGATTTTTTCAAAAATACCATATAGCATTTTGCCTGTATAAAGTGGTTCTAAGGGAATATGATGTGCTTCTTTAAAAGCATTGATAAACTCAATTAAAGGCGGTTTGAATTTGGCGAATCCACCGAAGTGATAGTTTAATTCTAATGACCAATTGTTTAAATCTTGATGTGTTGTACCTAATAAGGTTTGGATGTCTTGTTTCAAAAATCCACCCCCTTTCATCGCTGGAAACCCAATGACTTTGCCTTTATCGTTATTGCCTACAATGATGCCTGCCATCGTGCTGCCTGTTCCGCAGGGTACGCATAAATGTGTATAATCCATATCAATTTCGGTCACGATTTCCGCACAACCTTTTACGGCTAATGTATTTGAACCGCCTTCTGGCAAAATATAAGAACGACCAAATTGCTTTTGTAAAGCCGCTAAAAAATCAGAATGGTTTTTATTTCGATAAGCCGTTCTAGATATAAAATGGAGTTGCATACCTTGTGCTTCGGCAAATTGCAAGGTGGTATTTAAGGGTTCAATGCGTTCCCCTCGAATGATGCCTATCGTTTGAAAACCAAATTCTTTTCCTGCTGCCGCCGTTGCATAAATATGATTGGAAAAGGCTCCGCCAAATGTTAGTAATTGTTGATACCCTTCAGTCTTAGCTTGTTGAAGATTGTATTTGAGTTTTCGCCATTTATTACCCATAATTAAAGGGTGATTCAAATCTTCTCGTTTGAGGAACAATTGAATGCCCTTTTGTGGGAATAAACTATGTTGTATGGTTTGTATGGGGGTAGGTATCATAGGATTTTATAGAATATGGTGTTTGTTGATAAGTAGGTATCAGGATTGGTGATTGAATATATTAAAAAAGCGACTTTGGTGTATTACCAGAGTCGCTTTTCTGATTTGTAATATTTTACTGGCAAGCAGGAATCCCGATAGCTATCGGGATGCTCTACTTTACAGTTACGCTGAAAATGAAGTTCCACAACCACAAGTGTCTTTAGCATTTGGATTGCTGAAGGTAAAACCACGATTATTTAACCCGTTGTGAAAATCTATTTCAATGCCTAAAAGATATAGTGCGTGTGCCTTTTTTAAATACACTTTGATGCCATTTGACATGAACTCTTGATCATCGGGTTGCTTGGCATCAAATCCCAAAATATAACTAAATCCAGAGCATCCGCCACCTTTTACGCCTACTCGCAAGCCATAATCTTCTCCTAGATTTTGTTGCGTTTGAATTTTTTTCAATTGTTCTACTGCACCATCTGTTAATACAACAGGAGCAGTTATGGTTGATTGTTCTTCTACTACATTCATCTTGTTATATTTTCAATCCAAAAAATTTCTAAACAAATTTACTATAAAATTTATCAAATTGGAAATCAAATTGATATTGAAATCCTATAGCTATCGTGTTTTAAAAACAATGATTTTTTAAAATTAGTTGCCATAGATTTCAAAAAAATTAGTCGTCTCCATTAAACTTGGCATAAATTTTCAAGTCTTAGGCGTGTTGGTTATTAGTTATCCGTTGTCAGTTGTCCGATAACTAATAACAGACAACTGATAACAGACAACCAACAACGAATATAACAAGAAAACTATGATAACAACACACCAAAAGAAAATTCAGCACCTATACTGGCGAGCTGGATTTGGATTGTCACCAATTGAACTTGCATCTAAAACAAAGCTAACCCTTCCGCAAGCGGTAGAAGAATTATTTCAAAAGGCGAAGCAACCTAGCGTTTTAAAAAGTAGGTTAAAGCGATTGAAATTATCCGATTTAAAAGGGTTAAGCAAAGCAGAACGCAAAAAACTTCGTAAAGAAGCTCGTCAAAATGTGATGGAATTGAATACAGCCTGGCTCAGACAAATGACCGAAGAGACTAATCCTTTGATAGAAAAAATGACACTCTTTTGGCATGGACATTTTGCCTGTATTCTAAAAAATAATCCATACCATGCGCTCTATCAAAATAATACAATTCGTAAACATGCTTTAGGGAATTTTAGAGATTTATTGATTGCGATGGCCAAAGATGGTGGCATGATTCGTTTTTTGAATAATCAGCAAAATCGAAAACAAAAACCCAATGAAAATTTTGCAAGAGAACTCAATGAACTCTTTACTATTGGGCGGGGGCATTACACCGAACAAGACGTCAAAGAAGCTGCAAGAGCCTTTACAGGTTGGTCAAGTACCCTTTTAGGGGATTTTAAATTTAGAAAAAATTGGCATGACTACGGTCAAAAAACCTTTATGGGTAAGACAGGAAATTGGGATGGTACAGATATTATCGACATTATTTTATCTAAAAAGCAAACGGCAACGTTTATTGCGACTAAGGTGTATCGCTTTTTTGTCAATGATACGGTGAATAGTTATGATGTGCAATATTTAGCCGATGTATTCTATAACTCCAATTATAATATCGAAAAATTGATGCGAACCATATTTGAAAGCGACCGCTTTTATGACGCTGAAAATATGGGGAATAAAATAAAATCACCAATTGAATTTTTAGTAGGGACAATGAAAACGTTAGAAGTTAAATTTGATTCCGTTCGCACACAAATTTTCTTACAAAAAGCATTGGGTCAAATCCTATTCCAGCCACCAAATGTGGCAGGATGGGAAGGCGGAAAAGCATGGATAGACAATGCAACCTTGATGCTTCGGTTGAATCTTGCGACCTACCTATTTTATGGAGGCGATATGAATATCCGAACCAAAGAGGAGTTTGAAGCCCTACAACGCAACAAAACACAAAAGAAACTTAAAGCGACCATTAATCCGAACACATTGGTCAATAGCTTTAACGGGCAAAATGAGGAGCAAATCTTTATGGAATTATCCAACTTCTTATTGCAACCTACAATTAAACTCAATAAGGACTTAATCAACGCGTACACCATTCAAAGCAATAAAACGGAGTATATCAAGAGTTTAGCGATGCGTTTTATGTCCATGCCCGAATATCAACTTTGCTAGGTTAGAGGTTCATTCAAAATTCTACATTCAAAATTCAAAATTAACATGAACAGAAGAAACTTTTTAAAAAATACAGGATTTGCCTCTACGACAATGTTAGTGCCACAGTTTTTATCGGCAGTCAATGGGCAATCCATCCAAAATAAAGGTAAGAAATTAGTCATCATTCAGTGGACAGGCGGTAATGATGGTTTGAATACCGTAGTGCCATTTCGCAATGATATTTATTACAAAAATCGTCCACAATTGGCGATTCCTAAGAATAAGGTTTTAAAACTCAATAGTGAATTGGGGTTAAATCCTGTGATGTCGGGACTGAAATCCCTGTATGACGATGGTTTGGTAAGTATTATCAATAATGTGGGTTATCCCGATCCTGACCGTTCGCATTTTCGCTCCATGGATATTTGGCATACAGCAAGCGGTTCAAAGCAGAATTGGACAACGGGTTGGATCGGTCGTTATTTAGACGAACACTGCACGAATTGTAAACCCTATACTGCATTAGAAATTGATGATACGCTGAATTTAGCATTAAAAGGTATAGAACGCAGTGGTTTTGCGGCATCTGATCCCTCTAAACTAAAGCAAGTATCAGGAAATCGGTTTTTAAAAAATCTAGCTTTCCATCATGATCACGATCACGAGGAAAATGTGGCGTATTTATATAAAACCATGATTGATACACAGGCTTCGGCAGATTATTTAGTAACACAATCTAGAGTTTATAATACAAAGGTAAAATATCCAATGAGTCCTTTTGCCAATGACCTAAAACGCGTGGCTAAACTCATTGTAGCGAATACGGATACTCAAATTTATTATGTGAATCTGAATGGATTTGATACACACGCCAATCAAAAAAATCAGCAAGAGCGATTGTTAAAAATGTATTCAGAAGGTATTAAGGCATTTGTCAGAGATTTGAAGCAAAATCAAGCATTAGATGATACCTTGATTATGACCTTTAGTGAGTTTGGGCGTCGAGTAAAACAGAACGCAAGTCGAGGAACGGATCATGGTACGGCAAACAATGTTTATCTGATTGGTGGAAAGTTAAAGAAAGCAGGGATTTTTAATGAAGCTCCTAATTTAGGTAATTTGGATAATGGCGATTTGATTTATTCCCTAGATTTTCGTCGGATTTATGCGACTTTGCTAGATAAGTGGTTGGGGGTAGATGCTATGCCGATTTTGAAAGAGCGGTTTTCACCTTTAGGAATAGTTTGATATTAAAATAATAGTATTAAATTTAAACCAACGCAAATAGATTGCGTACCATCTCT
>CAYLSF010000029.1:0-18302 GCA_964385675.1 uncultured Saprospiraceae bacterium | reverse complement strand
TATTATCAAGTTAATTACGTCAATCTACTTACCCTATAAATTTATATCACTACTGTGCTTTTTCCTAAAACATCTAATAGACTCTTAATAGCTGTAATAGTTTGAATATTGATAGGAGTATATAATTATTTTTGAATAGCTATTTCAATACTTTAAACATACAAAATCTCTTATCAATCTCCAAAAAATAGGGGTAGTAAGGAATGATGATTGTCGCACCTATTAATTCCATGTAATCGTTATATTTACACGATAAATTAAAGAGAAGATAATAACACAATGAAAAGATGGATAACTATACTATGTAGCCTGTTACTATGGCTAAACATACAAGGACAAAATACACAAACCAAACCATTAGGAATTAATCTAGGAGGGATTTCCTCGTGGAGTCAGGGGTATGCTTTTGTGGATATTATGAAATGTTCTCGTCCTTGGATTTCGATGTGTAGCGGTTGTGCATGGGGAGCAGGTTCTACGTTACCCACGGATGATTTGGGGTGGGTGACCAGTTTACCTGCAAATCATTGGGCGACTACGGTTATGCTAGATGGTAATGAAGCAAAACCTGCTGGGATTTATAATCTTTACTATGAAGGAGAAGGTAATTTTAATTTTTTATCCTCGGATTTGATAGATACAACTTACATTACAGATGGACATATTCAATTAGAAATAGCAGATGGTACGAGTGGTATTTGGTTAGAAATTTTAGAAACAGACCCCAACAGTACAGGTAATTACCTCAAAAATATTCGCTTGGTTATGCCAGGGTTTGAAAATGTCTATCAAACGGAGCCTTTTCATCCAAACCTCATCGCAGCATGGGACGACTTTTCCTTGATTCGCTTTATGGATTGGGGCGTTACCAATAATAATCCTGTAACAACTTGGGGTGATAGAACACGAATAAATTCACAAACACAAGCGATGCCTTCAGGTGTTGCCCCAGAATACATAATTGCTTTAGCCAATCAAATGCAAAAAGACGCTTGGATTTGTATTCCACATCAAGCAGATGATACTTATGTAACCGAATTAGCGACCTTATTACGAGATAATTTAAATGCCAATTTGAAAATCTATATTGAATATTCCAATGAAGTTTGGAATGGAATTTTTTCACAAGCTGGTTATGCTTCTGCACAAGGGTTGGCATTGGGGTTAAGTGCAAATGGTTATGAAGCACAAGCGTATTATTATGCTCAACGTTCGGTAGAGATTTTTAATATTTTTGAAACCGTATTTGGTAATTTGAGTCGGTTAGAACGGGTGATTGCTTGGCAGAATTTTAATACGACTTGGAGTCAACAGATTTTAGATTATAACAATACTTATCAGTCCACAGATGCTTTTGCCATTGCCCCATATTTTGGGGGAGGCTTAGGCGATCCGGCTACGGCAGATAGCATCGCAGCAATGTCGATTGATTCTATTTTATATTGGTGTGAAGATGAGCTATCCTACACGATGCAAGGTTGCCGTCAACAAGCTGAAATAGCAAAAGCTAGAGGAGTTTCACTAATCGCTTATGAAGGGGGGCAGCACTTGGTTGGACATAGTGGAGCTGAAAATAATACAGCTTTAGAAGCGAAACTAATCGCCGTCAATCGGGATTCTCGAATGCAAGCCATCTATGCGGAATATTATGAGCGATGGAAAATAGCTGGAGGGGAACTATTTGCTACTTTTTCTTCTATGGGGTCGCCTTCCAAATGGGGAAGTTGGGGGCTGTTGGAACATTATGAACAAGATTATTGGACGACGCCAAAATTTGCAGCATCTGAGCAATTTAACGATGCCAACTCACCACCCTGGTGGCAATCTCCAAATCCTGTTGTGCTAGAAGAGGGAACGCAACTGATTAACTTTGACGGTACGACTTTACCCGCTTTGACCATTACACAAAATCGAAATTATACCGTCAATTCCAATGATTTAATAATTCCGTTTGATATGACGACTGGTAACACCTTATTTACCACAGGAGATAATCAATCGGAATTTTATGGAGGTGTCAAATTGGATTGGCTAGATAATGCAGCGAATACGTATATTTACAATCTAGGAAATTATGGAACAGGAGAGGCATTCATCACCGATATGCATTCCACAGGAACCGATCCCGTTCAATTGGATTTGATTTTTCTTTGGAAAAAAGACCAATTCCTCAATGGTTTTGATGCCGTAAATGATGTCAGTATTGGAAAATTAAAAATCAATATTACGGTTCAAAAAAATAATACTTCGGACTCTGATTGTCGATTTGTGGTGCTTCAAGATGGGCAGTATTATATCTCCGATTTTATGACGTATGCCAATGGAAGCTATGAATTGGATTTGTTTAACAATAGCGAAACGCCTGAAAAACGGTGGTATCATTTTAATCCAACAGCTAATGCTTTTGGGGTACCTGCTCCTTTAGCACAGCCTTTTGCCATGAATTTTACGGATGTAGATGCCGTAGGGTTTGTGGTGAGCAATTACCGATTTGGCTATGGAGCGACCTTTGCATTTGACCAATTTCAAGTATATACCAAATCGGCAAAAGACTTCACCGTTAGAGTAAATCAAAAATCGACTCAAGCCGATCCAACGACTCATCCGACTATTTTATATGAAGCTGTTTTTAGCGAAGCTACCAATGATTTTGATGCAACAGATGTTACCGTTTATGGTTCTGCAACAGATAATGGCACAACGCCAACGGTTACAGAAATTGCTCCTTTTGATGGTACAACATACCAAATAGAAGTAACGAATTTAGCAGATAATGGATTTGTAGTGGTAAGAATAGATAGCCTAAAAGCCACAAACGCGAGTGGGGCAACTAATTTTTTATCTACTACAAAAGATAATATTGTAGCATTTAATGGAGCGAATAATCCCACCGTTACCATTAATCAGGCGAGTACACAAGCCGATCCGACGTTAAATACTCCAATTTTATTTGATATTGTATTTAGTGAAGCCATTACCAATTTTGACGTCAGTGATATTACGCTAAGTGGTTCTGCGAATCCGACAACAGCTGTTTTGACGGAAGTCGCCCCTTTTGACAATACGACTTATCAGGTGGCGGTTAGTGGTATGTCAGCAGATGGTTATGTTATTGTAAACATAGCGGCGGACAGGGTAGAGACCCCACTTTTTGCCAAAGGAAATCTAGCTTCTACAAGTACAGATAATCAAGTAGAATTTGTCCATGATACGCCTACTGCTGCTACATTGATTCAATTTCAGGGAACAGGTATTCCTAGTTCCTTTACCTATAATCGTTCGTTACAATTGGCGGGGAATAGCTTATCGCAATATATCCCTTTTGGTGTAGCCGATGGCGATAATTTATTTGCAGCGTCTAGTTATAATCAAATGGAAATTTATGGTGGTGTCAAATATACGTTTTCAACCGTAGGGACGAATATTAATCATGAAATGCGGAATAATGATACAGGATTTTCGCCCAATACCTTTTGGTGTCAAGTTGCTGGAGGGGATGGACATTACACGAGTATTGATATGTTATACTTATGGCGAAAAGACCAATTTTTAAATAATATGCCGCTCTTTCAAGTTGGGTTTGATAATGATGCCAATAATAGCTCGCTTTCCATCAATGTAACTGGAAAACGAGAAAACCTTGATATGCGATTTGTAATCAAACAAGGAGGGGTTTATTATATGTCCGAGTTTTCTGCAAATCTAGTCGGACTCATCGAATTGACGGAATTTAATAATTCAAATACGGTTGGAAAACGTTGGGGGATTATCACACCTACTGCTTTGGATTTTTCTATTCCTACCACATTACCTACTTTTCAAGCCGTTGATTTTAATAATATAGAAGCGGTTGGATTTATTTGTCATAGTCCTCGTTCTACCTATTCCAACTTTTTGACATTTGATGCCTTTTCTGCGAATGGTATTACGATAAATAATCCACTTCCTGTAGAATTATTAGACTTTCAAGGAAGCGAACAAGATGGAATAGTACACTTAACCTGGTCAACAGTCAATGAAATTAATAACTCACATTTTGAGGTAGAATGGTCACGGGAGGGAATTGATTTCCCTTCAAATGAAAGTTCTAATTCGTGGAAAAAGATAGGAGAAGTGCAGGGGGCAAGAACGACAACTGATGTACAGCGATATGAATTTTTACACGCAAATCCACGTAGAGACGTTGCACTGCAACGTCTCTACTATCGGTTAAAACAAGTAGATATAGATGGTACATTTGATTACTCCAATATCATCAATATCACAATAAAGCCGTATAACAATACAACTATCAAAATCTCTCCAAATCCTGTCCAAGACTATTTAACAATAAATGCCCATAATAAGGTAGGTAAAATGATTCAAATCATTAATTTAAAAGGACAAATTGTAAAAGAATTATGGATGGATGCTAATGCTAAAATTGATGTTTCAAGGTTATCAGCAGGGACTTATTGGATACGATTGAATAAAGAAAGTAAAACTCAAATATTTATAAAACAATAGGGGAGAGGTAAAGGTAAGTTGTCTTTAATTAGAACGATTCAGCAGACAGAGTACGCCTGTCTGTTAAACAGACAATGAAATGGTCTTACTTCTCACCTCTTTACTGATGCTTGTTGAACTTCCCAAGAAGTTTTTTGTAGTTTTGAAGGAGATACATTCTTTTTAAAATAGGTACTATCATTGAACTATACGCTTTTAAAAATACCCGTATTATTATCTCTTTTGATATTGTCTTTGACAATATCCGCACAGTCTATTATCAATGATGGAACTACTCAAATCACGATTCAACACTTTTCTACAGAAAATGGATTATCACATAACGCCGTAAATGGTGTTTTTCAAGATAGCCGAAATTTGTATTGGATAACCACAACTTTTGGCTTAAATCGCTTTGATGGTCAGCAGTTTCAGTTATATACCAAAGAAAAAAATGGTATTCATAGCAATATATTGGATATAGCTTATGAAGATAAAGACCCCCAAAATGATGCCTCAAAAGGTATGGTTTGGTTGTTATCAGGTGGGACAGTAAGCAGTGTTTGGTTTACAGAAAATAATGCTTCTCAATATTCAATTTTTGATCCTTATACGGAAAAAGCGATTGATGCGAAAGCGTATTTAGGAGAAGAATTGTACAAGCATTTACAGCACCTTTCCAAATATAAACGGAACAAAGACCATTTACTACTAACAACGGAAACAGGGTATATTATCAAGTATTACCATCGAGAAAAAATTGAAATAACAAAACTGAAAACCTATCCGAATAATTTATTCTTTTATAAAGAACTATCCAATCGTCAATACTGGTTAGGGCATTATGCTGCTGAACATACCCCAATACAGTTTTTTTCAAAAAATCATCAACTTCAAAAAACACATAAGATTTGCTTATTTGATAGGCATATATGTGAAAATCAAGCAAATTGTCGAGGTGCTTTATATCCAACAATTACTTATGAAGAAAGTGATACCCTCTGGTTAGATCCGCTAGAAGGTTCAGCTACGGCTTATGGATTACATGGGCTTTTACCTACGGGAGAGTTTATAGATATTCCATACCATACGCTTATTCCTAATTTTCCAAAGGATAAAGAATTAAATAACATCTACTACGATGCTAAAAATAACCACTTTTGGCTGACCGATGCGTCTAGTAAAACCTACATTGTACATCCTCAAAAAAAATTGCTTTACACCTTGGATTTCCCTTTGAAATATGTGTGTTTGAAAGATAAGCGAGGTGTTTTTTGGGCAGCAAATACAGAAGGATTATATGCTATTCAATTTGGTAAAATACTCTTTAGTAAATATTTTGAAAATACGCCGATTCGTGGTATTACAGTCGATAATCAAAATAGAATTTGGGCTTATCCCAATCGAATAGAAGGTTTAAATGCCGTATCTGACAATTTAAATTTTAGATATAAAAATATCTTGACCTCGCTGAGTTTACTTAAAGATGAAAATGAGACGATCTGGAGTTTTATAAATCAAAATAATCAATGGTGGTTGGGGCGATTTGAGCCAACCGAAAATGGTAAAGTAACTTTAGAACCTATCGAGACTAACAATGAAAGTGTTGATATTTGGAGTATTTATAAAGATGAAAATGCTGGTTTACTTTGGGGAGGAGGCTTAAATGGTTTTTTATTTAATTACAATCTTGAAACTAAACAAACTACCATTTTAAATGAATTTAATGGTATTGATGCTTTTAAGAAAACTACCATCTACCAAATATTACCATATCAAGAAAATTACTTTTGGTTAGCTACTTCTAATGGATTATACCTTACTCATAAGCAAAAAGGGATTATCGCAAGATATTGGAACGAAGGAAAAGAAGATCAACTTTTACCAATTGAAGCGATTCATCATATTCATACTCAAAATGAAAATATACTTTGGCTTGGGAGTCGAAATTCGGGGCTATTGAAAGTTCAAATCATTAAGAATAGTGGTCTTTTTGAATTAAAAATAATACATCATTTTACGGTGGATGATGGTTTACCGTCTAATAGTATTCATGCTGTTTATGAAAATCCAAACGAAGATGGTTTCTTGTGGTTAAATACGGAAAATGGTATCGCACAATTCCATAAAACAGCTCATTTTTCTACCAATTTTTCTAAAAGGAATGGTATTGCTCATCCTGAGGGTAATCGAATAGCACACTATCAAGCGGATGATGGTCGCTTATATTTTGGAACAATTAACGGTATCACCTCCTTTCATCCTAATGATTTTTCTCAACAACCCAACCAACAAAAAACATATATCCATATTGTGGGTTTTGAACAGTTTAGTCAATCCACTCAGCAGTTAGAAAGTCGAATCGCTCAATTTCAAGAAACTCAAAAAATTATCTTGCCTGCCGAAGAAGGGCGGGTAGAATTGAAGATTAGTCAACCATTTATATTAGGGGCTCAAAATGTTTTTTATACCTATCAAATTAAAGGCTTAAATCCTAAACCAATTGCATTATTAGAACCTAAACTTACGATTAGTGATGTTCCTTTCGGGGACTATACATTAACCTTAAAAGCTCTAAATTCTAAAGGAGAATTATTAGAAGAACAAAATATTCCATTGATTTCCAAGCCTCCTTTTTATTTACAATGGTGGTTTTTATCAGGGTTAATTATCGTCATCGGTATCTTGATTTACTTTTTTTATCAATATCGAACACAAACGCTCTTAGAACAAAAAGCCAACCTAGAGAAAGAAGTCCGTCAACGCACTCAGCAACTTGAAGCCGACAAAATCATCATAGAACAACAAGCTGAAGAACTCAAGCAGCTAGACGAAACCAAATCTCGGTTTTTTGCCAATGTGTCGCACGAACTAAGGACACCTATACAACTCATTCAAGGACCGATACAATCTATTTTAAAAAATAATCAATTAGACAACAGAAGCACTACTCTACTCCATAAAGCTAAACGTAATTCGAATAGCCTATTAAAATTGGTCAACGAAATTTTAGACTTAACCAAATTAGATGCGAATAAATTGGTACTGAACGAAGAAGCAGTTGTTCTATATCCTTTTCTCCGCAGAGTTATGAGTAATTTCCAATCTCTTGCAGACACTAAATCCATTCACTTTAGCTTCATTTATCAACCCAAAGAAACGTTACAAATAGATTTAGATACAGACAAATTTGAAAAAATCCTTAATAACCTACTAACCAATGCTTTGAAGTTTACCCCTAAAGGTGGACGAGTAGAGGTGGAAGTCTCAGACACTTCAAAAGTCTCAGATACCAGTTTCTTAGAAATCAAAGTCAAAGACAACGGACGAGGCATTCCAGAAGCCGACTTACCACATATTTTTGACCGTTTCTATCAGTCCTCTACCAACACAAATCCCGATAGTTATCGGGAAGAAGGTGGATTAGGTATAGGTTTAGCCCTTTCTATGGAATTCGTCAAACTGATGAATGGTAAAATGTGGGTGGAGAGTAGCACAAATGAATCTAATCAAGGGAGTACTTTTTATTTTCAGTTTCCAAAGAAAGAAGTGCTTAATATAATTGAGAATATCGAATATTCAACCATTAGCTCACGAGCCGAAGACCGAGTAATATCGAATGATGAATATCGAAGTGAAGGTTTACGAAACTTCCAAAGTTTCGTAAACCTAAAAGACGACCAAAAACAAACCATTCTATTAGTAGAAGATAATCACGATATGAGTGATTATATCAAATTCATCTTATCTCCATATTACAATATCATTACTGCTGAAAATGGTAAAGAAGCGTTAGAATGGCTGACAGCAAAGGGCAGACAGCAAACGGAACAATTCATAAAAAATCCGTCAAGCGAGGAACGAGCGACCGTCAACCGTCTGCCGTCTGCCGTTGTTTCAGACGTCATGATGCCTATCATGGATGGTTTTGAGTTTTTAGAAAAAATGAAAGCCAATGAGCAATGGAGATTGATACCATTTATCATGTTGACCGCTCGGGCAGATATGAAAGATAAAATTAAGGCATTACGTATTGGAGTAGATGATTATTTATTGAAGCCTTTTAAGGAAGAAGAGTTATTGGTGCGTATTGAAAATTTATTAAATAACGCTGAAGAACGCAAGGCATTTAGTGAGGTGGTTAAAGGAACTGAAAGTATAGAAACAGAAAAATCTAATCTTTCCACTAAGGACAATGAATGGTTAGAAAAGGTAGAAGAATTGGTTTTAAAACATTTAAGAGATAATCGGTTTAGTGTTGATTTTTTAGCAGAATTATTGAAGATTAATAGAAAAACCCTATACCAAAAGTCTAAACTATTTACAGGACTTACCCCAAATCAATATATTCGTATTATTAGATTACAATACGCTAAAGAACAACTAGAACAAGGAAAATATACTTCCCTAAAAGCTGCGGCTAATGATGTGGGGTTTGTTCGACCCGATTATTTTTCAAAGCTATATGTGAAGGAATTTGGGAAGTCACCAATGGAATACTTGTAGCTTGTAGCACAGGCATTCCTGCCTGTCTGTCATTTTTTACTGTTTTACAGGCAGGAATGCCTGTGCTACGGCGTTACGGTACAAATGTGAACCCCAACGGTACAAATCATCCACCTTTTCCACAAATGTGAGGCACTAATACCATGAATGTGAGTGAGGACTGCTCGTAGATTTGTCTTCAAATGATGTAAAAAACAAGAACATCAATTTTTGCAAAGACAAATTGGACATACTATGAAAGCTATTATCAGAAATATCCTATTAATAACATTCTTAATTCTTAATTCTAAATTCCTAATTCTAAAAGCCCAAGTAGGAATCAATGAAGATGGTTCACAACCCAATGTTTCTGCATTGCTTGATGTCAAAAGCACTACAAAAGGTATTTTGATACCACGAATGACCACAATGGAACGAACTAATATTAGTAGTCCTGCCACAGGATTGATGGTCTTTGATAATACAACTACGTCCTTTTGGTTTTATAATGGTTCAGTATGGATAGAAATCAAAGCAGGAACAACTACTGTACTTCAAGATGCGGATAACAATACTAAAATACAAGTTGAAGAAAGTGCAGATGAAAATAAAGTACGCATAGATTTGGCGGGTAGTGAGCGAATGGTGATGGAACAAAGTTCGGCAGGTGGTACTTTGATTCATCTCCCAAATAATAATGATAACTTATTTCTTGGAGAAGGAGCGGGTCTTACTACGCCACTTACGGGTTTGGGGAAAAACCACTTTATAGGCTATCAGTCAGGACATTCTAATATAACAGGTCATAATAATGTTTTTAATGGATATTATACGGGACGTTTAAATACAACAGGTGCTCAAAATGTTTTTACAGGCACATATTCGGGACAAAAAAATACGACTGGAAAAGAAAATACTTTTATTGGTTACGGCAGTGGGAGTAAAAACATAACAGGTGATAAGAATGTTTTAGTAGGCTTTGAAGCAGGCAGTGGCAATATAACAGGCATAAACAATACCTATATTGGCTACCAAACCGGATTATTGAGCACAGGAAATAATAATGTTTTTTTAGGACACTATGCAGGCTTTTTTGAAACAGGTTCTAATAGACTCCATATCGAAAATTCCCAATCTACAACACCGCTCATCTATGGAGAATTTGATAATGATATTGTAAAAATCAATGGACGCTTATTAGTAACCAATGGTTTCTCTGATGCAGACAACGATACCAAAATTCAAGTAGAAGAAAGTGCTGACGAAGACAAAATCCGGATAGACTTAGGAGGAAGTGAACGATTGGTTGTTGAGCAAAGTTCGACAGGTGCTACGCTTATCCAATTGCCTAATAATAATCAGAATACTTTTTTGGGACAAGATGCAGGACGAGTAGTAACCCCTAATGCCAGTATTGGTAATGGAATAGCAAATACTTTTATTGGTTATCAAACGGGTTTTACGAATACAACAGGCGGTTATAATGCCTTTACGGGGTATCAAACAGGTTATGCCAATACAACAGGTTCAGGCAATGTCTTTACGGGTAATCGGGCAGGCTATACGAATACCACAGGCCGAGACAATGTTTTTAATGGAAATAATGCAGGTTATTTTAATACGACAGGTCATTCTAATCTTTTTAGTGGAAATCAAGCAGGCTATTTTAATACAACCGGTGATAATAATGTTTTTCTAGGAAATGTCGCAGGAAACAAGAATACCACAGGAAAGGACAATGTCTTCAATGGTAGTCTTGCTGGATTTTTTAATACAACGGGCAGTAATAATGTTTTTTTGGGCGAATTGAGTGGATTTGATAATACAACAGGCAATTTTAATGTTAGCTTGGGAAGCAATGCAGGTTATTCTAATCAAACAGGAAATCTAAATGTCTTTATCGGTTATCAGGCTGGTTTTAATGAAAAGAGTAGTAATAAACTCTACATTGAAAACTCTCTTTCTTCAACACCTCTGATTTATGGTGATTTTGCTAATGATACCGTTAAAATACATGGCACGTTAGGTATTAAAAATGCTTATACCTTCCCAATTGTAGATGGCACAGCAGGGCAAATCTTAAAAACAGATGGCTCTGGAAATCTTTCATGGCAGAGTAATACTTTTACTGTTGTCAAAGACGCAGACAATGACACCAAAATCCAAATAGAAGAAAGTACTGATGAAGACAAAGTAAGAATAGACTTGGGTGGTAGCGAACGCATGGTGATTGAGCAAAGTTCGACAGGTGCTACGCTTATCCAATTGCCTAACAATAATCAGAATACTTTTTTGGGGCAAGATGCAGGACAACTAACAGCACCAAATCACCCAAGCAATGGAAAGGCTAATAGTTTTATAGGTTATCAAACGGGTTTTACGAATACCACAGGCGGTTATAATGCCTTTACGGGGTATCAAGCAGGTTATGCCAATACAACAGGTTCAGGCAATGTCTTTACGGGTAATCGGGCAGGCTATACGAATACCACAGGCCGAGACAATGTTTTTAATGGAAATAATGCAGGTTATTTTAATACGACAGGTCATTTCAATCTTTTTAGTGGAAGTCAAGCAGGCTTTTTTAATACGACTGGTAATAACAATGTTTTTCTTGGAAATGTCGCAGGAAACAAGAACACCACAGGAAAAAGCAATGTCTTCAATGGCAGTCATGCAGGATTTTTTAATACAACGGGAAGTAATAATGTTTTTTTGGGTGAACTGAGTGGATTTGATAATACAACTGGAAATTTTAATGTTAACTTGGGAAGCTATGCAGGTTACTCTAATCAAACAGGAAATTTAAATGTCTTCATTGGTTATCAGGCAGGTTTTAATGAAAAGAGTAGTAACAAACTCTACATTGAAAACTCTCTTTCTGCCACACCATTAATTTATGGAGATTTTGCTAATGATACCGTTAAAATTCATGGTACATTAGGGATTAAAAATGCTTACACTTTTCCAGTTATAGATGGTACAGCAGGACAAATCTTAAAAACAGATGGCTCTGGAAATACCTCTTGGACTACTCTAAGTGCTATCACCGATAATCAAAAAACGGATGTTTTTCAACTCAACGGTACTAGCCTAGAATTATCGCTTGAAAATGATGGTATAGCTACACAATCTGTAGATTTAAGCAGCCTCAATACCACTAAAACATTAATCACAGACGCAGATAACGACACAAAAATTCAAGTAGAAGAAAGTGCAGACGAAGATAAAATCCGATTGGATTTAGGGGGTAGTGAAAGTATTGTTTTTAATAAGACTATAAATAATCGTACAAGAATTGAATTTCCAAATAATGCTGACAACATTTTTTTGGGAGAAAATACAGGGAATAGTAATACAACAGGTGAGGATAATATTTTCATGGGAAGTAAGGCTGGCGAAGATAATACTACTGGTTATAGTAATATATTTATGGGCGAATCGGCTGGTTTAAATAATACTACAGGAAATAAGAATATATTTTTAGGGAAGTGGTCTGGATTGGAAAATACAACAGGTTTTGATAATATATTTATGGGCTTTTGGGCTGGTATAGACAATACTACAGGCAATAGGAATATTTTTCTCGGAGGTCTTTCGGGTGATAATAATAAAACAGGTAACGATAATGTCTTTCTAGGCTATGGCTCTGGTTCTACCACAGTGAGCGGCAATAGCAACACTTATATTGGAAACCTAGCAGGGGGCGACAATTTTAATGGTAATAATAATACTTTTTTAGGACATAGTGCAGGTCGTTCTGGAAGCGGAAGTAACAATATCTTCTTAGGTTATCAAGCGGGACTAAACGAAAGCAATAGTAACCGATTGTATATCGAAAATTCCAATTCTGCTACACCACTCATTTACGGTGAATTTGATAACGACATCGTAAGAATACACGGTACTTTAGGTATCAAAAATGCTTATACTTTCCCAATCGTAGATGGTACAGCAGGGCAAATTCTTCAAACAGATGGCTCTGGAAATACCGCTTGGACAACACCAACTGCTAATACTGATAATCAAAAAACAGACGTTTTTCAACTCAATGGTACAAACTTAGAACTATCCCTCGAAAATGATGGTATTGCTACACAATCCATTGATCTCAGTAGCCTCAATGCGACCAAACCAATTATCACAGACGCTGACAACGACACCAAAATCCAAGTAGAAGAAAGCAATGATGAAGATAAAATCCGATTTGATTTGGGGGGTAGTGAAAGAATAGTTATTGAAAAAACGACAGGTAATTTCACACAAGTAGAATTTCCAAATAATAATGACAACATTTTATTAGGAACTGGTACTGGTGAAGCGATGACTACTGGTAGTCGCAATGTTTTTTTAGGAGGAAGCACAGGTGGCTCTAATCAAACTGGTCAAAGCAATGTTTTAGTTGGCTATGGCGCAGGTAATAGTATGAGTAATGTTAGTAAAAATACTTATATTGGAAGAAGTGCAGGTTCAGACAATATTTATGGCAGTAATAACACTTACTTAGGCTATGATGTAGGGCTTGGTTCAACGGGTAGCAATAACGTATTCTTAGGCTATGATGCGGGGGTTGGCTCAACGGGTAGCTATAATGTATTCTTAGGCTATGATGCGGGGCTTAGCTCGAAGGGTAGCTATAATGTATTCTTAGGATATAAGGCTGGTCAATCTTCTTTAGATAGCAACAGGCTATATATCGAAAATTCTCACTCCACGACTCCACTTATATACGGAGAATTTGATAATGATATTGTAAAAATACACGGTACACTAGGTATCAAAAATGCTTATACCTTCCCAATCGTAGATGGCACAGCAGGACAAGTCTTAAAAACAGATGGCTCTGGAAACCTTTCATGGCAGAGCAATATTTTGACTGTGGTCTCAGATGCAGACAACGACACCAAAATCCAAGTAGAAGAAAATACTGACGAAGATAAAATCCGATTTGATTTGGGGGGTAGTGAAAGGATAGTTATTGAAAAAACTACGAATAATCTTACACAAGTTGAATTTCCGAATAATAACAATAACATTTTCTTAGGTGGAGGTACAGGTGAGGTAAATGTTGGTGGTAATGATAATGTATTTATGGGAGTAAATGCAGGACAAGCCAATACAGAAGGAGATAATAATATTTTTGTAGGCAACTCTGCTGGTAATAGTAATACTGTAGGTACACATAATATTATGATGGGAACTGATGCAGGTCAATCAAATATTAGTGGTGGTTTCAATATATTCCTCGGTGCAGAGACAGGAAGTCCAAATCAAACAGGTAGTGAAAATGTTGTCATCGGTTACTCTGCTGGTAATCTTATGAAAAATGTTGACCGAAATACCTACATTGGACATACCGCAGGAGCAGGTAATATTTCTGGCAGCAATAACACTTATTTAGGCTTTGATGCAGGTTCTACTTCAAATGGTAGCTACAATGTCTTCCTAGGGTATAAAGCGGGAAACTCTTCTTTAGGCAGCAACAAACTCTACATCGAAAATTCTAACTCTGCCACACCACTAATCTACGGAGAATTTGATAATGATATCGTAAAAATAAACGGTCGATTATTAGTAACCAATGGCTTCTCAGACGCTGACAACGACACTAAAATCCAAGTAGAAGAAAGTGCTGACGAAGATAAAATTCGTTTTGATTTGGGGGGTAGTGAAAGGATGGTAGTTGAGAAAGCTGGGACTAATTTTACACAAATCGAATTTCCAAATAACAATAACAACATCTTGTTGGGAAGTTTGACAGGAGAAAGCCTAACTACTGGAAATGAGAATATATTTATGGGAAATACTGCTGGTCAACATACGACTATCGGTACGGATAATATCATGATGGGATACGAAGCTGGTTCAGAAAATACAACTGGTAGCTATAATACATTTTTAGGAAAAGAAGCTGGTCAAAATAACAAAACAGGTAACAATAATGTATCTATTGGTGGTCTTGCTGGAAGAGCAAATAATTTAGGAAACAATAATACTTATATTGGTACAAGAGCAGGATATGGTAATCATAATGGAAACAATAATGCTTATTTAGGTTATCAAGCAGGACAAGAAGGAGATGGTAGTCGTAATGTTTTCTTAGGTTATCAAGCTGGCTACAATGAAGCAGGTAGTAACAAACTCTATATCGAAAATTCTGATATAACTTTACCTTTGATTTACGGAGAGTTTGACAATGATATTGTAAAAATATATGGTACACTAGGCATCAAAAATGCTTATACTTTCCCAATTGTAGATGGTACGGCAGGACAAGTTCTTCAAACTGACGGCTCTGGAAATACATCTTGGACTACTCCAAGTACCAAAACACTTATCGCAGATGTCGATAGCGATACCAAAATTCAAGTAGAAGAAAGTGCAGATGAGGATAAAATTCGATTTGATTTAGGTGGAAATGAGCAAGTTGTTTTCGAAAAAAGTACAACAGGTGCAACACTTATTAATCTACCGAATAATAATCTTAATACTTTCATTGGACAAAATGCAGGGCAATCTACCACTCAATCTGGGAGTAATAACGCTGGCAAGAAAAATAGCTTCATAGGCTACGAGGCAGGAAAAGCAAATACTACGGGCTACAATAATACTTTTAATGGTTTTCAAGCTGGTTTTAGTAATACAACAGGTTACAATAATACTTTCATAGGAACAGAAAGTGGTTACTCAAATATGGCTGGAAATTTTAATGCGTTTACGGGATTAAAAGCAGGCTATTCCAATACATTGGGAAATTCCAATGTTTTTAATGGTCACTTGACAGGCTATTTTAATACCACAGGTAACAATAATACAGTGATAGGTTTTAGAGCAGGTTATTTGAATACCACAGGAAATTCCAATGTATTCAATGGTTTTGAAGCAGGATATTCTAATATATCGGGTACTGGTAATGTATTTTTAGGTTTTCAAGCAGGTTACAATGAAACAAATAGCAACAAATTATATATCGAAAACTCTAATTCTACGACACCTCTGATTTACGGGGAGTTTGATAATGATATTGTAAAAATATACGGTACACTAGGCATCAAAAACGCTTACACTTTTCCAATTGTAGATGGTACGGCAGGACAAGTTTTACAAACAGATGGTTCTGGAAATACCTCTTGGACAACACCAACTGCCAATACAGATAATCAAAAAACAGACGTATTTCAACTCAACGGAACGAACTTAGAGCTATCTCTTGAAAATGATGGTGTTGCTACGCAGTCTATTGACCTCAGCAGTATCAATGCCACTAAAAATATTATCGCAGACACTGACAATGATACCAAAATCCAAGTAGAAGAAAGTTCTGACGAAGATAAAATTCGATTTGATGTCAATGGTACAGAAATATTAGTCATGGCACCCAATGATGGCATCACTGCTACAAGTACCATAAAAGCCAATGGCGGTATTTATTTCCCGGATGCTTTTGCACCGGACTTGAGCTATGTTGGTATCAATGGCAACTTTTTATCTTTTGCTCATATCGGTATTAGCGAAGATTTCTTAGGCTATACAAACAACGCCTTCTACTTCAGAGATAGTCCAGGTGGTGGCGATCAAGCTCAACCAAGTGTCTATGCAGCTTCCTTTCCAACCTATTCGAGTCGTAGATGGAAACACAATATCAAGAACTTAGACAATGCCTTATCTATCATTCAGCAACTACAGGGCGTGACTTATACTTGGAATGAAGATCACGGTGGACATGATGATTTTGGTTTTATAGCCGAAGAGGTCAATAAGATTTTACCAGAAATTGCACCTAAGAATGCAGAAGGAGAAGTCGATGGCGTAGAGTACGGGCAGCTAACACCATACTTAGTAGAAGCCATCAAAGAGCAGCAAACTATCATTGAACAGCAACAGCAGAAAATCCAAGAATTGGAGCAACAGGTTCAAAGAATTGATCAACTGGAAGATATGCTGAAACAGTTGACCGTAAGCAGTAAGTAGCTGATGAAATTTGATAATCAAAATTGTATAAAAATGAATAAAATAATAATTTTAGCAGTAATCGTAACCACAATGTTTTTTGCCTGTCAAGAAAATGAAACTCCAACACCAAATCCAACAGGGATGCGTTATACCATGCCCGAAGAAAGCGAACCACACGAAGGTACTTGGCTACAATGGCCACATCATTATCAATATGGTGTAGAATATCGAGACGGGTTAGATGCAACTTGGGTAGCGATGACCGAAGCCTTGATAACTGGCGAAAATGTTCATATTATAGCGTATAATACAGCCGAACAAAATCGTATTATTGGTTTATTAAATACTGCGGGTGTTACACTAGATAGAGTTGACTTTAGCATTTACTCAACGGATGACGTTTGGGTAAGAGATAACGGACCGATATATGTTCATGATCAAGAAGGCAACTTAGTTATTCAAGATTGGGGATTTAATGGTTGGGGCGAAAAAGCAGACGCGCAATCTGGATTTCCTATTGAATTTGATAATTGTGATTTTATTCCTCCACAAATCGGAGAAGCCCAAAATAAGACGGTAGTTGATTTGAATAATATCATGATCAATGAAGGGGGAAGTGTGGTGATAGATGGCAATGGAACACTGATGGCGTGTAGAAGCTCTATTTTAAATGATAACCGCAATCCAGGAATGACACAGGCACAAGCTGAAGGTATTTTCACACAATATTTAGGGGTAACTAACTTTATTTGGTTGGATGGACGAGCAGGAATTGATCTAACGGATCAGCATGTTGATGGTTTTGCCGTATTTGGTAACGCTACAACCATTGTTACAATGGATGAGAATGACTTAATAGAGTTTGATGTAAGGGAAAGTGATATTGATTTATTGTATGCTGCGACTAACAGAGACGGAACGCCTTACAATTTTTTATTTGTTCCACTCACTCAAAATACGGTGAAGAAAACGGATGGAACGGATTTAGGGCAAAAAGGCTCTTACATCAATTATTACATTTCCAATGATAAAGTATTAGTGCCGAACTACAACGATCCAAATGATGCCGTTGCTAATGGTATTATTCAAACGCTTTATCCGAATAGAACGGTTGTTGGCATAGATGTCAGAAATCTTTATCAAAATGGAGGAATGGTGCATTGTGTTACACAGCAGCAACCTCTATAAATGTCATACCGAACGACGATTGTAAAGGGTTTTCTATTTAGGGATGAAGAAAAAAATAAGGTACGCAGATTGCGTGAGAAATTTAAATTTAGACGATTTCAATTTTTTGACGAATAGCGGGTTATTCTAAAAGAATTAAGGGCAAACGCATAAGATAATTTTGTATTCATGTGTTTAATCAAAAAATATAC
>CAYLSF010000028.1:0-18406 GCA_964385675.1 uncultured Saprospiraceae bacterium | reverse complement strand
ATTTTGCCGCGCTTTCGCTCATTCATAATCCACAGAACAAGTCTAATAAATTAATCGGTTGTTACAATAATAAATTGTTCCGTTCACCGATTTTTTTTACATTTCAAAACTCGTCATCAGTTATTATGAAAAAAATTATTGCACTAGTACTTAGCCTCACCATGATTACTGTCCTTCCTGCTCAAGATGTTGCACTAGGACAATGGAAATCATTTTTACCATTCAAAGATGGAATTAGTGCGGCTCAAAGCGAAACTGAAGTATTTATCGCTTCTGAATCTATGATTGCTATTATTGATAAAGCA
This sequence comes from uncultured Saprospiraceae bacterium, assembly GCA_964385675.1. Lineage (GTDB taxonomy): Bacteria > Bacteroidota > Bacteroidia > Chitinophagales > Saprospiraceae > CAYLSF01. The sequence continues at coordinate 18,101 of CAYLSF010000028.1, read as the reverse complement.
GAGCGTTCTGTTCAGCGGATTGATAAAGTGAATGGTTTGAATGATGTGAATATCCGAGTGATTCAATATGACGGTAACACGGACATCTTACTCATTGCTTATGAAAATGGTAATCTAGATTTACGAAATAGCGAAGGTGCTATTTTTAATATCAGCGATATTAAACGAAACACGACCTTCAATGTAAAAAATATCAATCATATTTCCTTCTCAGGTAATTTTGCTTACCTTTCTTGCAATTTTGGAATCGTAAAATTGGACTTAGAACGCAAAGAAGTCAAGGATACCTATCCTACGGGTAGCAATACAGTCAATGCTGCTGTAGAATGGAACGGGGTAATTTACGCAAGTACAGAGGATGGTATTTTTGAAAGTGATCCCAATGCCAATTTATCTGATTTTAATACATGGAAACAACACAGTACGGCTGAAAATATTCCTTTTGACTACTTTTCAAAGAGTATTGTCATTTTTGAAAATACGCTATATGCTGATGTCAAAGATTCCTTAAGAGTCTATAATGGAACACAATGGAACCATCTTCCTTCCCGTAGATTTAATGAAAATCCATCTATTGATTTGCCTTTCTTTTTTATTCCTAATTATAACTTGAGTTATTTAGAGACTAGTTTGGATGGACAGACATTGACCGTAAATATGACAAGTCCAAACGGTTTTGCAGCTAAATTCACAAGCATTTCTAATGGTGGTGATTACTTTGAATATTATAATCCACAATTTTATTTCAACTTAGGTCGAGCGATTAGAGATCAAGATAGAGTTTGGTGGATAGCAGATAAGCGTCAAGGTATTCATTCGTTCAATAGTAATACTTGGGATATTGATCCAATTCCATTTAATGCTCCTTATGATAAAAACATTGCAGAAATTGCCATTGAAGAAAGCAAGGTTTGGGCTGCTGCAGGAGCGGTAGAAGAATGGTCGGCTACAGTAAGTGCAGATGGTACTTACATCTTAGAAGAGGGATTCTGGGATAGGGTCTTTCCTACAGATAATCCTGATGACCCTTTCTACAGAACATGGGATCATATCACTGTAGCACATCATCCGACTAATGATAAAATTTATATTGGCTCTTTCACAAGGGGGGTTATCGAAATTGATGGCGATCAAATTACCCTTTTCAATGAATTAAATTCTTCCCTTCAACCCGATGTACTTGATCCAGGTTTAACAAAAGTATCCGGTATGGCTTTCGACAATGAAGGGAATCTTTGGATTAGTAACTACGGAGCATTGCGTCCAATTTCTGTCTTAAAAGCAGATGGTTCTTGGCAAAACTTCACCGCCCCGTCTAGCTTTTCTCGTATTACGCAAGTCGTTGTGGATTTGAATGGTTATAAATGGTTTGCAAGTCCAGAAACAGGGATTTTGGTTTTTGATGAAGGAGATATAACTGTGGATGCAGATGATCGCTTAACCACTTTAACCTCTAGTAATACGGAATTGCCTGTTAATGATGTAAACTGTTTGGTGGTAGATAAAGATGGAGAAATTTGGGTAGGAACAACGGAAGGAACAATGGTTTTTGAATGTCCATTTCAAGTATTTGACGGGGAGTGCCCTGGGCGTAGAGTGGTTGTAGAAGCCGATGATTTTGGTGATTATCTTTTAAAAACCCAAAATATTAAAACCATTGCTGTAGATGGTGCAGATAGAAAATGGTTTGGCACAACTTCTGGCATTTTTGTACAATCGGAAGATGGAGAGGAAGATATACTATCCTTTAATGTCAACAATAGCCCGTTGTTCAGCAATATCATAAATGATATTGCCATTGATGGTCAAACAGGCGAAGTCTATATCGCTACAGATCAAGGTCTATTATCTTATCGATCAGATGCCTTAGAAGGTGGAGAAACTTTTGCAGAAAATATAACGGCTTTTCCAAACCCTGTCCGGCCCGATTATGAGGGCCCAATTGCCATAAGAGGGCTAATCGAAAATGCAAATGTCAAAATCACAGATATCAAAGGTCAATTGGTTTATGAAACACGTTCTTTAGGCGGTCAAGCCCTTTGGGATGGTACAGATTATACAGGTCGCCGTGCTGCATCGGGCGTTTATCTAGTCTTTAGCAGTAGTCGAGATGGACAGCAAGCCGTTGTCGCTAAGTTGTTGTTTTTGAATTAGTGGTTAGTGGTTAGTGGTTAGTAGCTTCTAATTATTTTAAAAAAATATAGATTATGAACCTATAAAAAACTGACAATCAAATAATAAAATTACGGACTAGTCACTAACCACTTACCACTATCCCGATAACTATCGGGACACAAATAAACAAATTCCAATTTTATTTATTTAATACCCTATGACAAATCAAAATCAACCTTCTAGTGAAGGAGACTCTATATTTGAAAAAGTAGTAAGTCCTTATGTGCAAATTGGGATTGTATTGGTAACTGCTTTATTATTTATGATCATAGGGGCAGTAGCGATTGGTGGAGAGCGATTTCCATGGACAACTGCAGGTTCTTTTATGCTTTTATATGCCATTTTTAATAGTGTGTTCAGTATCAATAGTGAGGATTTAAATGAATATTGGAAACATTCCATTTTAGCTTATGCTGGATTAGTCGCAGGATTATCGGGTTTGGCTTATGTCTTTTCTGGCAAATGGATTACTGAGGTTGGTACATTTAGTTGGATATTTTTTATTTTAACTTTTGGGTATTTAGCTTTCCTCTCTATCATTGGAATGGTAAAAGGAATTTATCAAATTGCGATGCGAGAAGACGAAGAGATGCATGGAAAAGGAAAGTAAAATATTAGTTACTCTATAGTTTAATTAGACAAACTCGACCAAAAGTATCCTAACGTTTTTAATATTTAAAGACAACTAAGAAAAATAGATGTGTATATCTCTATTTTTAGAAGTTCATTCCATCGATTTTAAAATTGGTAATAATTAAAACCGATGCCCATAATTTTCCATATTTCCACAAGTTTTACAATACAAATTCCTTAATTCTTCATAGTCGAAAATTTGAAAATTAATTCGACATTCTCCAATGAATAAATCACACCATTGAGTTTTGGATAAGACTTGCTGTGCTTTTTTCAACTGATTGAAATAATTACTATTTGGATATTCCTCTATATGTCGAAAAGATAGTTTTAGGTATAAACTTAAAACATCGGGATTTGGTCGTGCTTTTTTGGCAAATGACTCTAAAATAGCGGCAGCAAAAGTTGGTGTTTCTGCCCAAATAAAGAGTTTGGCTAATTGCAAGGCTTTGGTTGCAGAGATTGTGCGATCTTGATGATGGTAATAAATGGCTTCCAATGAGAAAATAAGTTGTTCTCTGCTTTCTGTTCCTCTAATATTTTGATAATGATGGATGGCATTGAAGTGGTAATTGAGCCAAAGTTTATCTACCAATTTTGGAGATAAAGGGGAAGCTGCTAAAAAACGAATGTCTTCATAAATTTCAGTTGGTTGTAAGCGTCCACCATACCATTTTTCACCCCAATGATTGACTAAAAAAGCAGCGTGATTAAAAATTAATTTGGGGGCTGGATTGTCCAATTTGGTGTAATCATACATTTTGTGATAAATCCGTTGCAATGGAAATAACGCTTCTCCTTTTTTACCCAATAATTGGTTCAATTGCAATTCAATATAGATTTGATTATTGAGTAAATTCATAAAAAAGGATTCTTTGGGAATCGTCATTTTTTGAATAAAGGTTGGTGATAATTTTCCTTTTTTGACGCGTTGAAACAATTCATCTTGAATCATTTCTGCTAGTTGTAATTGCTCTAAATTGATTTGACCATTGCGGAGTCTAGCATTGGTAACGGCATCTTGAAAACCTCGTAATGAAAAATTAACGCTAGACGATTGAGGTGCTTTGACGATGATTTCTACCTTTAATCGTACAATAGCCTTGCGTTGCTCACTCAGGTAAGGCTCGAATTTAGCTTCTAGTCGATCATCCAAAAACAAGTCAATGATTTCATCTTTGGGGAGTTTTGCCCATTTATTAAACTCTGTATTTTTAATCTGTTTATAAAATAAATTCCAATTGGCTTTCGCATCTATTTTTTTGATAACGGATTTATCAACCTGTTGAGATAGAATAGCATCAATTATGCTATTCGAGCGACGCAACTGCAATCGACGATTAATTGCGGTATCTCCCTCAACAGAGGTAAAGGCTTCAATATAAATTTCTCTAGCTGTAAACTTTTCACTGGTTAACGCTTCTATAAAAGGGCGTACATCATCGTAGGTAAAATCGTATTCATTCTTTTTAAAAGGAATGGTAAATGTCAAATCTTGTGTTTTGACCTGCGTTTTATATTCTACGGAAGGACGATTTTTGTTTAAATTATGTTGATAAGGTATGGTACTGATTTGCTGATAGGGTTCCCCACAGTACCCCGTAAAATGTACAATTCGACAAACCTGTTTATCTCGAATCAATAATAAATTTAAGGCATAATACCCTTGAATATCTTTCGGTAATCGTCCAATCTTCACTCGAAGTGGAGGCGGTTCAAATGGCTTGACTTTCCATTCTGCTAATCGCTTTTCAATTCGTTCGGCTCTACTCGGATGTTTATTTTTCTTTAGGGCTTTTTCTAAATTTTGAATTTTGGTCGTTCTTTTGGCTTCAAATTGCTGTTTCTTTTTATTATAAAATCCTAAAATCACATTAGTTTGTACTGGCTCTAATACCTCACCATTTAAAGCAGATAACCCGTTTCTTCGGCTCGGCATGGTATAATAATCTGGATTACCACAATCAAAAGATGCGTATCGTACAATTTCTAAAGCTACGCCATCCGTTTGATTTTTGAAAACGGTCGTTGCCCAATCCATATCATCCGTTAGTATATAAATATTATCTCGTTCATCCTGTTCTAGCCATACTGCTGTATGCAATGCTCGTCTTGTTTTGCAAGGTTCACATTCTTTTGGATTCGTAATAGGCGTGAGTTTCCATTTGTTTTCTATTAGTTTATTGTTCTTTTTGATTTGTTTAAAACTGTTGATATACGGCTGATTCAAAGGCTTGGCATATTTAAAAAAATGTAAGTATTCTTTAAACTGATATTGCCATTTGATGTGAGCCATTTTTACAACAGTTTTTAATTGTGAGCGTCGTTTATCTATTTCAATCGCTATGCCAATGACTTCTAATTGTGGTAATAGTATGCGTTCTACATCGTGTTTATCATAGAGCCAATTGTCTAAAATATCTTGAGCGGCTCTTTCATAGGTCTCGGCAATATGTTCTTTGGGCCTTTTTTGTTGGCGTTCTACTTTACTAACCGTGGGGACTAAAATGGTGGTTTTTGATACATTTTCTACCACCTCATAGTTTTTAGATGCGCCATAATATTCTGCTCTATTTTGAGCATATTCTTTCTCGAGTGTCTCTCGTTGATAATGACTATTTCGTTTGGTATTCACCAAATATCGGGCATGGTCTTGTGCCGCTACATATAAAATGGAATCGTTGTATAGTGGATTTAAGGTTTTGGATTGTCTAAATTGATCAATTTTAGTTTTAACCAAATGCTCTAAATAAGGTAGGTTGATATTGGAAATTTCAAATTTGGAATTGGGGGATTGTGCAAATGTATTTAACCCGATTAGGCAAAAGTAGAATAAGATAAATTTGTGTTTCATTGCATTGATTTTGATTTTTAAAAATACGGTTGAATGGGATGGTATGCAAATTTATTTTATCATTTGATTTGGGAATTGGTTCTACAATAAGGTTGGTGCGCTACACCAGAAATATGTGAATATGTGATTTTTCTACTACAATAAGGTTGGTGCGCTGCACCAAGAAGATGCGAATAATTGATTATATTTGGCTCATATAGAGGAACACTCTATAATAGGTACAGCGTACCTCCCTTATTGTAGAAAAATAATTACCAAAATATTAAAGGTGCAGCGCACCGCCACAAAAAAACACCAAAAATAAACCATGGCTAATACCTACACACAATTATATATTCAAATCGTTTTTGCGGTAAAAGGTCGTTATAATTTAATTCCCAATGCTCATAAAGAAGAAGTGTATAGCTATATGGCAGGAATTATTAGAAAGCGAAACCATAAAGTCATTATCATCAACGGTATCCCTGATCATGTCCATATTTTTATTGGTCTAAATCCTGCTCAAAGTTTATCTAAATTAGTTAATGAAGTCAAAACCGCAACGACAAAATTTATTAAACAACAATCGTGGATGCGATATAATTTTGCATGGCAGATAGGGTTTGGAGCGTTTTCTTATTCTCGCTCCCATATTGATGCTGTTTATAAATACCTTAAAAATCAAGAACGACACCACCAGAAACAAACATTTAGAGAAGAATATTTGAATTTTTTGAAGAAGTTTGAAATTGATTATAAGGAAGAATATTTATTTGAGTTTTATGAGTGATAGACTTGTTTGACTTGGATAATTAACGCTTTGGTGTTCCCCGTTTTCACGAGGACAGGCTAAACGCTGTACCTTGATTGTATTTTTTATTTTGATTTTACAATAAGTATCGGTGCTATGCACCTGTTGTATGTCATATTTAGGTGTAGAGTACTGATACCTAACCTATTATAGTTTATGAAATCAAAATAATAAAAAGCCCTCCCGCAGCCCAAAACCACGGGAAGTAACAACAACACACTAAAACTTGACTTTGACTGTTGCATTAGGATTATCTTTCATCTTAAACCCAAGATTCAAACTCGCTGAAAATCCTTTTAATCCAGTGCTTCTATCGTAGTAAGCAGCTCGGATTTGCATTTTATCCATCATGAACAATTTCTTTGTAAAAGGCACTTTAAACCGAGAAATGCCATATAACGGAGCATAGGTGATACCCACACCAAATTTATGACTACTCAATTCTGATAAATCAAAATCAGAAGTATAAAACTGCTCGGTAGAAAGATGCGTCGCATACGGAGCAAAATAATCTGCTGCCGTCTGGGTGTGATAACGATAGAATGGATTTATCGTTAAGGTTTCACTCACTTTGATGCCCAATTCAATTTCTGCGGTATGTGCTCGAATACCAAAATCATCCCAATAGTATCGATAGTAAGAGCGGACAACCAAATTATCTATTGGATAATAATTTAATCGAATCGCTGCTGGAATTTTTAACCTTGTATCAGGCAGTCGCTCAATATCAGGTGTCGTTTGATCCGCAAAATAAACACGGTGAAATGGTGTGGATAACAACCCTCTCATGTAGATAGCTTCTGCTGAAATTAACATCTGTAGTCGCTTCGTCAGTACCTGTGAATAAGTCATTTGGAAATTAAAAGATTGACGATCCGCAGTAGGTACAGATACTTCCCCTCTCAATTCTATAGGATAAATTAACATCCATCTATCTATAAAGGCTTGTCCTACGACACTCAGTTCTGAATTTCCTTGATTCCACTCTTTGGTATAGTTGAGTCGTGCAGATACAGAGGTGTAATCATATTCCGCAGAAAAGCCAACACCTGCTCCAACGGTCTCTCCTGTTGCTAAGTTTTTCTTATTGTAACCAATATTCATATAGGCTCTTATATCCTGAACCGATTCAGAAGAGACATTATTATCAATATTGTCGGTAGAAGCTGAAGTATAGTAGTCTGCTCCAACAGATATATTAAGTGACTTGACACTATCTAAAGGAACATTCACAACTAAAAGACTAGCGGCATCCGATAGTCTTTCTGTGCCAATTCCACCCGTCACTGCCCCGTTATTGCCATCTTGTTGATAATAACCAAATAAGAAATTGGCATCTACTTCATCAGTGTTGGGTTTCATTTTTTGTTCTTGTGCTTGTGCAAGCTGTATCACAAAGCATAAGGCTAAACTGTATGCGATGCGATAAATTAATAAAGTGTTCATTTTCATAATAGTTAAGTTATCTGAGTTTGTTGAAATACGATCATGATTGACGGTGAACGGTTGACGGTCGTTGCACTTAACGGGAAACGGTTTTATTTTTAATAATTTCCATCAAAGTTGCAAAGCAACTGTCCATCCACCGTTCACCGTTTCCCGTCAAGTGAAGCGATCCCGATAGCTATCGGGAGAACGACCGTTCACCGTTTTTAATTACACCCACATCCACCCCCTACTTTTCCGCCATTTGCACCTGCTGCACCTTCACGGTAAGAGGAGTAGTTGGTTTCAAACATTTCTATTTTTTTTGCAGCGAGTTCCATTTCACTGTCATTTAAGTACATTTTCTGATAAGATTTTACAGAGACACAACTGGTCAGTTGAGCTGCAAGTAGCAGACAACATCCAATACGAATTATTTTTTTCATAGAAAAGACGGTGAACAGTTGACGGTGAACGGTTGACGGAGTTGCTTTGCAACTTTGACGGAAACCATTAACCGTTTACCGTCAACCGTTCACCGTCAACCGTTTTAAAAATGATTCAATTTCAAATTATTAGAAGTCAATATTTCATCTTCATCCGTGACGATGAGACATTCGATATGATTTAATTTATTGATAAGGGCTAACCCTTTTTCTTTACCTAATACAAAAACAGAAGTTGCTAAAGCATCTGCTACTTCGGCATCAGGACAGACTATTGTTACACTCTTTACACCAGTTGTCGGGTAGCCTGTACGAGGGTCGATAATGTGAGCATAACGTACCCCATCAAATTTTATATATTTTTCATAATTACCTGATGTGACCACTGCCATATTTTGTACGTTTAAATAACCCAATCCTTTTGTAATATCTTTTGGGTTAGCTATGGTGACCGTCCAACCTTCTGACTTTGGACTAACGCCCCAACTGATTAAATCGCCACTTGCATTAACCACCCCACCATGCACACCCTTCATTTTTGACATTAGTATCTTAGCCCTATTTGCGGCATATCCTTTTCCAATTGCTCCAAATCCAATCTTCATCCCTTTTTCTTTTAAAAAGACGGTACTTTTAGTGGCATCAAGGATAATATTCTGCCAATCAATATGTTGACGAGCTTTATCAATGGTGGCTTGAGAAGGTTTTTGAGCCATTGAGCCATCGAACTTCCAAATTCTATCCATCGAAGCATAGGAAATATCAAATGCACCTTGTGTGAGTTTAGATATTTTTTTGGCTCTATATATTAGATTGAATAGTTCTCTATCTACTGTTACAGGGGTAATACCCGCATTTCTGTTGACTGCACTAGTTTGTGAGTTTTTATCCCATGAAGAGATGAGTTGCTCAATTCTACGCATTTCTTCAATACCTGCATTTATAGCAGCCCAGGCAAGGGTGTCATTATCTGCTACTGCACTTACCTCAAATCGGCATCCCATTAATTTTAAAACCTTTTTTTCTGCTGCGAAGGATTGAGAAAATAAGGATGGTGTACCTATCAACACCATCCCTAAGACTAGAAAGACTATTCTCATGTTAATTCTTTTTCTAAGTACATTTTGAATACGCTACCTATACGGTAGTAGGATACCAAACCGTTTACTCGGGTTTTAATTTTTTTTACAGAAAGTACGAATAACTATTCTGTAATAATCTCGTTTAATTGAGCCACATAGGTAGAAGGAGTTTGACCTTTAAATTGTGGCGTTGCTAGTACTTTTGCTTGACTATCCATTAATACGACATTAGGAAAAAATCCTTGTTGATTATATTTCTCTGCTAAGGCTTCGTTGTGCTTAGTTTGTTCTTTCGATAGTTTATTCTTACGTTTAGCCGGGAAGTCTAAATATAAAATGGCAATTTTTTCATTGGCATAATTACTAAAAATACTAGAGACTAAAATATCTTTTTTGAATTTGATACAAGGTTTACACCAATCAGAACCTGAAAATACCATCAAAATTTGACCATCATTTTCAGCTGCGAAAGCTTTTGCTTTTTCAAAATCGGTAAACCAATTCGTGTTATCTGCTGATGTTTGGGCAATAGTAGCATTGGCTACGAATAGTAGCAATATCATTAACTTATTCATGATTTTTTGTTTTATGAATGTTTAGAAAATAGTGAGGGGTTTGATAATCGACTTTCGACTTTCGAGGATAGCTAAAAGAAAAATCATAACTATTCAGAAGTCAGACCATTTCATTGTCAGAAGACAGAAGTCAGACGAAATTCGTTTTAAATGTATGTTTTTTCTGTTTTCTGACAGCGAAGCGGTCTGTCTTCTGACTTCTATTGAATAGTTACGAAAAATCCTTAAATATAAAATAAGTCCGATTGTCGAAAGTCAATCGTCGATTGTCGCTTCTTTATCCTTCCTTAAGGAAATTTCCATTTTCATCAAAATACAACTCAGTACCACTACTCAATTCTACTTCATACTCGTTATCTTCATAAGATGCCTTATCTATAGTATCATTTGGATAATTCGTTTGTACATAGTCCTTGATGGTTTGAGGAAGATCTTCAATAGCGATGTAATCTTCTTCTTCTCCATACATAAAAGAGTTATCACCACAAATAAAACTACCCTGACCTGTGAATAATAAGATACCATTATTATTCATAACTAATTCAATATATTCTGTATTAGTAGCATCTTGAAAGCTACTAGCAGATTGTATCGAATATCCAGAAAATTCGGTTGCTACATATTCTCGAATCTGAGCAGTGAGTTCCGTTGTGTTGAGTGGCGTTTCATTTACTCGCTCGCCAGCGGCTATAATTTGCCCTGCCTCACACATTGTGTACTCTCTTGCGATTCCTTCTTTTTCACAGCTTGTAGCAAATACCATCATTGCTAATACGACCATTAGAAATGCTTTCTGTTTCATAGTTCTTAAAGTTTGTTTAATGTTTAAAATGATTAATAAATAACTTTAAAACTCATATTGCACCCCTACTTCTGCTTTTAGAAATTTACGGTCTTCGTATTGATATGTACCGGGTTGTAATGTCCATTGATAACTGGTTTCAAAAAATAGATCCCAATATCGACTAATACCTGTGAAAAAACCAACGGTTGCTGAAGCATCGCTTACACTAAATTGAGCTGGTAATAAGTCATTGGTAATAACAGAATAAATCTCAGCGTTTTGCTGAGATACATATCGCATATCTAATTGACTCTTAATAGGGCGTTGAGCAATAAGCCCGATCCCCACATAAGGATTGATAGTACGATTTCTATAAAACTGATATTTGAATCCAAAAGGAATTTGAAGATAATGGAAACGACCATAACCTTCTTCCAAATTATCTCCTGGATCACCAGGTGGTTCAATAGGATAACTAGAAAAGGAAGGATTATCTTCATATAATTCAAAGAAATTATTAGATAATCCAACCCCTAGGACAAGACTAAATTTATCATTATATACCAATTCTGATTGTAAGCCAAATGAATAATTATAATTATTTCTAGTATTATTCATCATTAAGAATGAACCTGCTTTACTAGCTACTCGAATACGATTAGGTGCTAATTTAGCAAGGCGTTGGGCGAAACTTTCCTTTGTTTCTTCCTCTGGTATTATAGGTAATGGTATATCCACAAATTCCAACGGAGGTTGTTCTAATGTTAACCCCTTTAAAAACGCTAAATTTTGAACTAACCTTTTATTCGATTCAACCTCATTGCTTTCACTTGCTGATTTGGAAGATGTTGCTTCTTCCAAATTATCTAAATTTTGAATACCTAATCCAGATTGTAATACATTAGTTAGTAATCTTTCTGATACTAAATTTGCATTATCATCTTCATCCAAAATGCCATTAATTCCCTCGTTTAGTACGATACTTCTATTCCCAAAAGGCGATGAAGGAGGTGCCAATGATTTCAAAGAACGATTACTATTAAAATTTGTAAATAATTCAGGTTGATACGCTGCTATATTATCTTGTTGTGCATTCATTAATGCTTGTTGATAACTTAATAGTGCAGCTTCTACCTGAGCATTTAATTGCTGATTAATATTTTGATTAACCACCACTTTATAGTGGACTGTATCATAAATTATTGTTACATGTTTTTGTAAAGTTGAGTCAATATAATTGGTTTTTGGTGTACTAATTTGTTGTTCCAGTTTTTGTTCTAAAGTCGCCAGTCGAGTTAGCGTATTGGTATGTTTTTGATAAAGTATTCCAGCCAATACGCTTGGTATCAGAAATAGTAGTAAAGCAGGCAGCCAAGTCATCCACGCTCGTTGATTATCGGGAGGTGTATTGACAGGAGGCGATTCTTCACTCATCCTCGTTTCTAGTGCATCCCAGAGTCCTTCCTTGAATGGAAACTCTGGTGGTTGATTCATTGTATTTTTTATATGTTGCTCAAACTTATCCATGCTTATAATACCTTGATTGATCATTCTTTAGAGCAGTTTGCAATAGATGACGTGCTTTTGAATAACTAGACTTTGAACTTCCCTCACTAATACCCAATTGTTCTGCAATTTCACGGTGCTTATACCCCTCTATTGCACGCATATTGAATACAATTCTATAGCTCGGTGGTAATTTTTGAATATGTTTTAATATATCATTATACAGGAGGTTATCCCATCCTACATTATTATCGGTATCTGCTATGATTTCTTCTTCTATCTGATACGGCTTCATTTTCTTATACTTCCTATTATAATCAATTGCCGTGTAGACGACGATTTGACGAAACCAGCTTTTAAAGGAACGTTTTTCATCAAATTGATTCATCTTAGAAAAAACCTTAAAAAAAGCATCGTTAAAGACCTCTTCAGCCTCTACTTGATTGCCAGCATAGCGTATAGCTACACTCATGCCGTAGCTAAAGTAGAGTTGGTAAAGCTTCTTTTGAGCCTTACGGTTTCCATCTTTACAGGCTTTTATAATTAGTCTTATATTTGAATTTTCGTCTTCCAAGTTATTCGTAATTTCCTAACCATACGGCAGCATTTTTAAAAGCGTTGGTTCAGTGTGATTTTTTTTTAAACAAAACTAATATTTGATGATAAAACATACTTATGTGACGTTTTTTATTTTTTGATTATCAATGAGTTATATTTATTTTTAAAATGGACGGCAATTTGAACAGGAGAAGGTCAAATTTAATTGAAAATTTTAATCCTTGAAATCCTTTTTTACAAAACTAACATAGAACTTGAATACTAAAACGAACCTTTTTTCTTGGCTTACAATAATTGGAATAGTTGTATTTGGTTTCCTTTACATCTATGCAGCTTCCTTATATCCTGGCGGTTCGCAAATCAATACGGATAGTATTGGACATGATTGGTTAAATAATTATTGGTGTGATTTGACTTCACCTAAAGCGATTAATAGGCAAGAAAACTCAGCTAGTTCAGTGGCTATTTTCGCTATGTTTATATTGTGTTTTAGCTTTATGGTATTCTTTATCAATTTTTCTAAAAACCTTGCTTCTACAGTTTTTGGGAAGTACACGATTCCTGTGAGTGGAGGGGCTGCAATGTTTTTTGCCCTTTTTATATTTACAACTTATCATAATACCATGATTATAGTGGCGAGTTTATTTGGACTACCTGCTGTTATTGGAATTCTCCTTGAAATTTATAGAAGCGAATTGTATTGGTATAAACTTTTTGGAGTTGTAAGTTTACTCGCTTTAGCAATCTGTAATATTTTGTATTATGGTGATATTGGAATTGCCTATTTACCATTGATACAAAAAATGGCATTTGTAGTTGTTTTAGGTTGGGTAGCTGGGCTGAGTGTGAAGATGTTAAAAATGAAATAACTCAACACCAACTACCAGAACCTGTTAAAAAACATACCCTTAAATCAATTTTACATCTGTCACTACTTCTAAGAGCGCAGGCCCTTCATGAGTCATAATTTCTTTCATAGCCTCTAATAACTGATTAGAATTCGTTACTCGAATACCCTTAGCACCACAACTCGTTGCGTATTCTGCAAAGTTTGGATTAACTAAAGTAGTCGCCCACACATCAAATTCTCCAGCTCGTTGTTCTTTAGATATTTTACCTAATTCACTATTATTTAAAATGATGGCTTTAATGGGCATATTATATTTTACAGCAGTTGTAATTTCTGCTAAATATTGACAGAACCCACCATCTCCAGCTACTGCAATAATAGGGCGTTCATTTCCAACAGCAGCCCACGCTCCCATGGCAGCCGGAAAGGCAAAACCAATTGACCCTAAATAGCCTGACATTAGGAAACTATGGAATTTTGATTCAAAATATCGCCCAAAGGAATAGGCGTTGTTTCCTACATCTACACACATAACCGCATTATCAGGAGCAGTTTGATTCAACGCATCAAAGACAGCAATAGAACTAATACCGTGACCTGTTTCCTCCGCTAAGCGTTTTTGTTTTTCTGCTTTCCAGATAGCCCATCGTTTAATAATTTCTGCGGTTCTATCTACTTTATTATCAAAAGTGGAAACTTGTTTGGATAACATATCTACGGTTACTGAAATTTCGCCCCATAAAGGCACATCTATTTTATGGAATTTGCTTAACGCCAAAGGATCAAAATCAATTTGAATTGTTGGAATTTTAGGAGTAATACCTGTATGTTTTGAAAATGAAGCCCCAATAACTAATAATAAATCGGCTTCATTCATAAACCAAGATGCGATAGGCGTTCCACTTCTACCCAATACGCCACAACCTAAAGGATGAAAATCAGAAATTTGTCCCTTCCCTTTGAAGGTGGTCATTACAGGGCAACGCATCTTTTCAGCAAATGCGATAACTTTATCCATGTGAAACCTTGCTCCATGTCCTACTACGATGACAGGACGTTGAGCTTGATTTAATAATTCTACCGCCTCTTCAAATGCTTCTTGCGGGGGTGCAATTTTCATAGAAGTAATACGTCCAGCAGCCGTTTTAGCTTTACGTTTAGGATTTGCTGCCAAAACTTGCACTTCATCAGGAAATGTTAAATGTGCTACATCCCTTTGCAGCAAGGCGTGTTTAATCGCTAACAACATCAATTCGGTATGGCGACTAGTATGTTGTACCCGATGATTAAAAGCGGCTACGTTGCTAAATGCTTGTACTAAATCTAATTCTTGAAAGTTGCCTGTCCCTAAAACTTGTGTATCCACTTGTCCTGTTAAAGCTAATAAAGGGGCTCTATCCACCTTCGCATCCCACATACCTGTAAACATATTGGTCGCACCAGGTCCTGCAATAGCGAAGCAAGCTGCAGGTTTTCCCGTTAATTTTCCATAAGCAGAAGCCGCAAAAGAAGCTGCTCCTTCATGTCGAATACCAATAAATTTTAACTTACCTTTTTCCTCTTGTCGCCTTAACGCATCAGCTAAACCTAAGTTTGAGTGTCCAACCATTCCAAATACTCTATTGACCCCCATATTGACCATTGTTTCTGCCATAAGATCAGAAACAGTGGTTTGATGTGATGGTTCAGGTTCTAATCCTACGAATACTTCTTCTCCTTCTACCTTTAAGGCATAGGTTTCTACACCATCATCAAAGCCAGGTGCTTTTCCTGTACAGGGATGAAAATCCCAGCCATGCCAAGGACAACGAAGTAATCCATTTTCAATAGAGCCTTCTCCTAAGGGACCTTTTTGGTGCGGACATTTATTATCCAAAGCACTATATTGTCCTTCAAAGTGTGTCAAACAGATAGATTTATGCCCCGCGGTAACAGTCATGACTCGTCCTTCTTGTAGTTCATTTTTATCATCTAAGACCTTATGCCAGATTAGATTTTGTTTCATGCGTAGATTTTATTAAACAGAGTATGTTTGAAACCAACCGTTTAAAGTAAGAACATACTCGAAGTTTTGAAATAGAAAAGATAATTATAGCGGAATTATTTGTAATCACTTTATTCAATAATAGAGATTACTGACGGTTTTAAAGTTACGATAATTTCAAATCATAAGAGGAAATTTTGCGACATTATCTAGCTTTTGTGAGGTTTATATTCATTCAATTCAATCCGTGTTTTTTTTATACAAAATCATATAAACACGGATTTAAAGAATGTCATAAACAGGCTTTAATTTTTATAAATTTTAGTCGTTGTATTTAAAGTTTTAATGATATAAAATCCACTCGTTAATGTAGATACGTCAATGGTCATTTTAGGAGTAGTTCCAAATAACTTAACTTGACTTGTCACCTCTTGTCCTATCATATTATACATTTGAATTTGATTTAATTCATTTTGATGTCCTTCTATCGTCAATTGATTATTGGTTGGATTTGGATAAATTAAAACCGTCGGTGCGTTTTCCTTGATAACAACAGTACGGATTGGCGAATAAGAAAATTGCCCATCAAAGTCCACTTGCTTTAAGCGATAATAAGATTGTCCTATATAGGGCTTCTCGTCAATTGACTCATATTGCTGTAATTGACTAGAATTACCAAAACCTTCTACGCTCGTAATCACTTCCCATTGTTCGCCCGATTGAGAACGTTCCACTAAGAAATAATCATTATTTACTTCTGAAATGGTTTGCCAATCTAGATAAACTGTTTGCCCGATGGCTTTGGCATTGAAGGCGACTAACTCAACAGGCAACAATGGTGTCGTTGCATTAGTAGAACCAATTGTGATATATTTGGTAGAATTAGCAGGAATTACAGCGGTACTAATATTTGAAATAATAATAGAACCTTGTGTAATCGTTACGGTCGGAGAGGATATAATTTGAGCATTCGTAAAATCTCCATCATCATCAACTAAGAGTCGAATATCATTGATATCAAAAACCCCGAACTCGTCCCATTCCATTTTTAACGCAAAATTATCTGTGAAATTCGTATTGGTTATTTTCCATTCTCTTTCAAATCGAGCGTAAATTCCAGAAGGCTTTTCTATGGTACTTCCACTAGTCGGATCATGTAATTGCCCTTGATTATGCCCAATCATAAGGCTAGATAAATTAGTACTGATAGTCGTTGCATTTTCACCATTATAATTAGCTAGTGTTCCTACATAAACAGAAAGATTGCCATCATGAGTTTGAGCCTGTTTTTGATGCAAATCCGATACATCATCTCTACCGATTCCGATGACATCATTATGATAGGTTGAATTATCACTAGCATCCCATATTGTTATATTATTGGAATTGGTATAATCGCCATCTGTACCGCCCAGACTATTATCTAGGGTTTTGCCGTATTTAAAACCTAAATACGATTCTATTTTTTGCAATTGTTCCGTACTCAATTCATCATTTCCAACATATATGATAACCTCCGCAATATCACCATTAGAATAAGATGCACCGCCTGCGGAACCAATAATCCAGTTGGAATTATTACCCGTAATACTAGAAGCAGTTGCATTTGAAGCTAAGATTTTTCCATCTTTTCTAATGGATTGTGCATCGGTCGTACCATCATGATACAGTAAGCCCCAAATCGCGTCATCACCTACCGTCAATCCTGATACAGCATTGATACGAGCATCGCCTGAATTATTTCCAGCATCCCAAAAAACTCGACCATTGCTCCAAGGCAAATGAGAATTGATACCCGTTCCACTTGCTACGGCTTCTTTAATCATAGAGGACGTATGATAAGCCGCATTTAACCGATGTACAATAAAAACATTTAAATCGGAATATGTCCCCGCTCCCAATAAACCACCGCTAACAGTAAATTGATCATTCACACCATCTAAAGTAATAACAGGATTATAGTTTAATAATTTAGCAGCATCTGTGGAAAGCGTTGGCCCCAAGCTACCAATTGCTGAGCGATTGTGTTCACTCTTATCTTTCCATGTAGAAATTTGCGAACCATTTTCCGTCGTAACTTGAGCATCTGCGGCTAACCATAATGCCAAATTTTGATAAATGCCACCAGGTGCATCAGGTGCTAAAGTCGCTAAACAAAATCGTTGTCCATCGTCTAAATTAACCCCTTGAAAAAATACATCCGCTTGTCCTTCATAGTCTGTATTAGAGGTAGAAGTATTATTGATATAATTTTCATCATTAAAATTTCCATCATTATCGCTATCTATCAGTAAGACAACATTGGATAACGTCGTAATCGTTACGCCTGATAAATCAAACGTCAGATCAACTGTACCAACATCAGAAGCAACCAAACTCGTATTGACTTCACTTACTCGCCATTGTCGTTCCGTTCTAGCTATAATGTAATTTGGAATA